>CAYQFC010000227.1:0-2198 GCA_964416585.1 uncultured Aliarcobacter sp. | reverse complement strand
AAATAAACAAGAAAATATTTTTTTTGAATAAAGTTTTTGAGCAAATAGTTCTAATGATATTACATTTGAGTTCTCTTTGTAATGTTCTACAAGTAATTCAATTATTTCTTTCAAAGATTTATAATCAGTTTCATTAGCTAAATTTCTAAAAAAAGTTATAGCTGATTTCTCTACTATTAGAAAATCTTTCTCTTTTTCAACTCTTATTATCTTACCAGTATTTAAATACTCTTCCAATTCTTCATTTGTGAAAGCATAATCTAATAGATCAAATATCTTTCTTTTTTCATGTTTAGTCCATCTGTAATAAGTGGGTGGGGAAAAATCAAATAAATCAACCATTATTTTTTCACGTGTCATATTAGCCTACTTAATATATGAAAGTTTTTTTATTATATCTAACAAAAATTAAATGATCTTCAATATTGACAAGCTTTTAATATTAATATATAATACCTAAACTGTTTTATATTAATAATATATTTCATATTTTAATATTTCAACCCTTTAATTTTAAAAAATAACACACGGAGAATTATTATGGAAATAGGTTTTAATAAAAATGAAGTGAAAACTTTAAAAAATTTAGTTATAAATCATGATTTTACTAATGCAATTATGTTTGGAAGAACAGGAAGCGGAAAAACTTCATGTGCAATCTTGCCAAATATTGATAATAGAATAAAAAATGATTTTGGAATATTGGTTTATGATTTTAAAGGTAATTTACATAATCAAGTTAAATGTATTGCTAATAAATATGATAAATTAAATAAAGTTATAGAAATAGGGAAGCCATGGGGATCTAAAATAAATATCTTTGATTATTTAAATATTAATTATTTATCCCATATTGTTCCAGAAACATCTCAAAAAGATCAATATTGGAATAGTGCTGCAAGAAGTTTATTTGAATCAGTTGCAAAAATACATAAAGATATAAATCATTTACTTAGAGAGTTATCTTATTCATTGTCAAAAGAGTACTCATTATCTGAGATGGGTGAGTTAGAATTTTCAAAAGATTTATCTTATAAGCAAGTTCTAAAATATGTAAATAGTATTGACGATATTAGGGAATTTGTTCAAAATTCATCAAAAGTTATTGATTTTATAGAGAATCAAATAAATAAAATAAACTTTACAAAAGAGTTAAAACAAAAATATGAAAAACATTTAAATTCATATAAATTTAGATGTGTAAAGTTAAAAGAGTTATTAAAAACAATGGACTATTATCAAAATTGTAAGAAAGATGCTGACGCTGGTAGAGGTGCAGTTTTAAATCATTTAAATAGTATTTTAATTGACGTAGCTAGTAAAGATTTTTTAAATAGCTCAAAAATAGATCTAGTAGAAGAGCTAAGAGTAGGTAAAATAGTGATTATTGATGTTTCAACACTTAATGAAAATAGTATGAATATATTAAATTTAGCAATATACTCTAAATTACAAAAAGGTTTGTATGAAGATATGAAACCTGTTAGTATATTTATAGATGAAGCTCAAAAGGTTTTAAATAAAGATTATTTACCTCAAGTTGATATTTGTAGAGAGAGTAAGTTTGAGTATATATTTGCTACTCAAGATGAAATTCTCTTACAAAATAAATTAGGACAAAATAAGTTTGAAGAGCTTTATACTAATATCGCCTCAAAATATAGTTTTGCAACAAACAGCAATGAGATAAAGAATAAGTTTGAATATATTGATTTAAATACAAACAAAAAAGCTATTGCAATTCCAATGTTTTTTGATAATGAAGATTTAATTAAAGTAGAACATGAATTTCAAAAGTCTAATTTGATTTTAGCATATAGCGATTATGAAGCATCAAATGATGAAATATATATTTTAAAATATGATGAAACATTGATAGAAAACTATAAAGTTTTAATACAGACTATTGATAATGAAATAATTGAGAGTAAATATATATCTCACCCAGATTTTCAATTATTTAAGAAAAAGTATGATTGTACGGAGATTGAGTATATTTATTTAGAGGAAGATGATATTGAATTTGATGAGAGCGAAGAATTAATTATAATAGAAGATTTCACTGAAGAATGGTATGAATCAAATTTAGATATTTACGAAGATAGCGTAAATAATATATCAAGTAGAATCAAACAATTACCTATTAGCAGTGAGGATGAAATAGCTTAGCAATTTTTTTAGAAAATACATCTCTTTTT
>CAYQFC010000226.1:0-2201 GCA_964416585.1 uncultured Aliarcobacter sp. | reverse complement strand
GATTATGATGCAATTAAACAGATGAAAGAGGCTATTAGTGTGCCTGTTATTGCAAATGGTGATATAAAAGATTATAAAAAAGCAAAAGAAGTTCTAGAATATACAAATGCAAATGGTGTTATGATTGGTCGTGGAGCTATTGGAAAACCTTGGGTTTTTTACCAATTAAAACATGAACTTGAAGATATTGATAATTCAATAAAAAAAGAGATTATACTTGAACATTACGATAAAATGCTTGAATTCCATGGAGATTATGGAGCTGTTATTTTTAGAAAACTTCTACATGCTTACTCAAAAGGCTATACGGGAGCTAATGAATTTAGAGATTTAGTAAATGGTATTAGCGATATAAAAGTTATGAGAGATTTAATCGATAGCTTTTTTTAATTTTATTCAAAAGATATTTAGATAAAATATTATACTTTTTAAAAGTAATAAAAATTATTAATAAAGAAGGTAATATTTGACTGAATACTATTTTGAATTATCTATCAAGCCAGAAAATCATTATGAACTATTTTTGGATTTGTTAGAAACATTAACTGAAGATGCAATAGAAGAAAATGATGGTTTTATAACAATAAGAAGTGAAGAAGATTTGAGCGATTTTATTGTGGCGCTTGAAAAATACAAGACAGCTCTAAATACAAAATGTGAAATTATTTATGAGAAAAAAGAGAGTGTTGATTGGATAAAAAAATACCAAGATTCTATACAAGCTGTTGAAGTTGGAAATTTTTATGTAAGACCATCTTGGATAGAAGAGAAAGAAAACAAGATAAATCTCTTAATAGATCCAGCACTTGCTTTTGGTTCAGGTCATCATGAAA
This sequence comes from uncultured Aliarcobacter sp., assembly GCA_964416585.1. GTDB lineage: Bacteria > Campylobacterota > Campylobacteria > Campylobacterales > Arcobacteraceae > Aliarcobacter. The sequence goes on along the minus strand of CAYQFC010000226.1, from coordinate 1,368 downwards.
CTACTTCATCTTGTCTTTTAGCAATTGATGAGTTTGTAAAAAAAGGTGATACTCTACTTGATGTTGGAACGGGAAGTGGAATTTTAGCAATTGCAGCTGCAAAAAAAGGTGCTATAACTGATGTTTGTGATACAGATGAGATTTGCATAGATAGTACAGAGTCAAATTTTGCTTTAAATAGCGAAAAAATTAATTTTTCTTGGGTAGGATCTGTTAATAAAGTAGAGCAAAAATATGATGTAGTTATAGCAAATATTATTGCTGATGTACTTGTAATGATAGCTGATGATTTAAAAAATGCTACAAAAGATGGTGGAATTTTAATACTTTCAGGAATATTAGACAAGCATGAAAAAAGAGTATTAAACAGATTCTCAAATTTAGAAGAACTAAAAATAATCCATAAAAATGAGTGGGTAACAATGGTATTTAAAAATAAGGGGTCAAATTGATAAACAAACCGCAACAAAATGATAATAAAAATCAAAATAATAATGGAAATAATTTTTTTAATAATAATCCATTATTAGTATTTGTGCTTTTTTCTATGGTCACAATTTTTGCATTTAAAGCAATTTTTCCAGAAGAGCAAGCTTCAAATTTAGGGACAAATGGGCAAACAATAAGTAGTAGTTCAAATAGGACTATTCCATACTCAGAGCTTAAAAAACTGATTGCTAGTGGAAAAATTGAGTATGTTGGAATTGGAAATACAATTGTTAGAGCATTAAGTAAAGGTGATGCAGGGCAAAGTGTAACTTATACCGCTAGAAGAGTTGTTCCTGATGAGACTTTAATTCCAGAATTAGAGAAAAATGGAATTGGATATGGTGGTGTAAACGAAGAGAATGTTCTATCTGATATTCTTTTTGGATGGGTTCTTCCTATTTTCCTATTTTTTGCAATTTGGATGTTTTTGGTTAAAAGAATGCAAAAATCTATGGGTGGAGGAAGTGGTGGAATTCTTGGAATTGGCTCTTCAAAAAAGATGATAAATTCAGAAAAACCAAATGTAAAATTTGATGATATGGCTGGAAATAAAGAGGCTAAAGAAGAGGTACGAGAGGTTGTAGATTTCTTAAAAGATCCAGATAGATATGTAAGGCTAGGAGCTCAAATTCCAAAAGGTGTGCTGCTTGTGGGACCTCCAGGAACTGGAAAAACTCTTTTAGCAAAAGCAGTTGCTGGAGAGGCTGATGTTCAGTTTTTAAGTGTTTCAGGATCTGCATTTATTGAGATGTTTGTTGGAGTAGGGGCTTCAAGAGTACGAGATCTGTTTGAACAAGCAAAAAAAGTAGCACCTGCTATTATATTTATTGATGAGATTGATGCAATTGGAAAAAGCCGTGCTAGTGGTGGACCAATGGG
>CAYQFC010000225.1:0-2229 GCA_964416585.1 uncultured Aliarcobacter sp. | reverse complement strand
TTTAGAAAAGCAAAAAGATTATTATAAATCTTTAGAAAAAGAGATAAATAAAAGATATGAAACTTCAATAGTTTTTCCACCAAAAGAGAATATTTTTAAAGCTTTTTCTCTTACAAAACTCGATAACTTAAAAGTTGTAATCTTAGGGCAAGACCCGTATCATGGTCAAGGACAAGCTCAAGGATTGGCTTTTTCAACTCCAAAAGAGATAAAAAATCCACCATCTATGCAAAATATATTAAAAGAGATACAAAATGATTTAGGCAAAAAATCTCTTTGTGAAGATGGAGATTTAACACCTTGGGCAAAACAAGGAGTGCTTCTTTTAAATACAATATTAACTGTAGAAGAGGCAAAACCAAAATCTCATCACAATTTAGGTTGGGAAGTTTTTACAGATAATATAATTAAATATATAAGCGATAATTGCGAAGATACTGTTTTTTTGCTTTGGGGAACTCCTGCTATTTCAAAAATGAAATTAATAGATATAAAAAAGCACCATATCCTAACAGCTCCACACCCTAGCCCACTTAGTTCATATAGAGGTTTTTTTGCTTGTAAACACTTCTCTAAAACAAATGAGATACTAATAAAACTAAATAAAAAAGAGATTATTTGGTAGAGCCAAAAAGATTCATAACTCTTGATTTTATTTTTCCTAAAGAGAGTTTTATCGCTGAATATTTCATAACTCTTGCAGCCTCTTTCCATTTTTGTTTTTCATAACAAGGAGCAGGGCAAGTTCTACATCGTGGTTTAATCTCATGAGGGCAACCTTGAAGCCTATCAAAAGAGTAAGATATTGCACCATAACATTCAGGGCATAAACTTAGTTCAAGAAAGAATTTCTGCTCTTTATACTCTTGAAGTTCAACTCTACACTTTTGATTTTCGTGCTTATCCTTGCAATATAATTCATAAAATTTTTTGAGTGTATTTATCTCTATTTCAAATTTTTCTGTAGTCATTTTGGTCACTTTAACTTTACTTTATATTATATTTACATAAAATAACCAACAATTAGTTGATAGCAATCAATATTTAGGAGAGATGATGAGTAGCTTATTAAGAAAAGACGATGATTATGCTTATTTTAATTTTTTAGAACAAAAAGATTTGGAAAGATTAAAAGATATTTCATTTAAAAAATCTTACAAAAAAGATGAAATTTTATTCTACAAAGGAGATGAATCAAAATATCTTCATCTTCTAATAAGAGGAATTTCAAAACTATATACCCACGATTTTAAGGACAATGAAGTAGTAATTCATAACTTAACAGGTCCTGCACTTATTGCTGAAATTATGAATTACGAAGAGATGAATTTTTTGGCAAATTGCTCTTTTGAGACTGATGCTGATGTTATTTTAATTGATTACAAAAAATTTAAGGAAGAGTTCTTGCAAAAACCAGAAATTTCAATGTTTTTTATAAAATCACTTACAAAAAAGATAAAATTTTTAGAAAATTTCATAAATTACAATATAACACTAAATAGTATGGAAAAGATTGCAAAATTTCTATATGAAAATGAGAATTTACTGCAAAGCCTAAAGCAGGTAAAAATAGCACAAATTTTAAATATTACTCCAGAAACATTTTCAAGACAACTTGCAAAGCTGAAAAAAGAGGAGATAATCCAAAATGAAAAAGGTTATATAAAGATTATAAATCATAATGGACTAAAAAAACATATTTCATCTTACTAAAATCCAAAATTATATGATATAATTTTTTACATTATTTTAAGGAGTAAAAATGAAAAAGATTTTAGCTATTTTAGCTTTGGGTTCAAGTCTATTATTTGGTGCAATTAACCTTCAAACAGCTTCAAAAGAAGAGCTTATGAGCATAAAAGGTATTGGAGAGAAAAAAGCTGAACAGATAATTGAGTATAGAAAAACAAATAAAATCTCAAATCCTGAAGATTTAAAAAATATCAAAGGTTTTGGAGATAGTGTTGTTGGAAATGTGAAAAACGATGTAAAAGCAAAAACAAAAGTTTCAAACAAAGCTTCTGAAATTAAAGAATTACCTTCAAAAGAGCTAAATAAACAAGTTGATAATTTGGATAAAAAAGCTCAAAACAAACTAAATAAAACTCTAAACTAAAGATAAAGCCAAAGATCTACTTTGGCTTTATCAAGTGCTTATATGTTAAAATCTTTAAATTATGATGATTATGATTTTTTAAATTAAGGATTTTAATGAAAATACTATTTTCC
>CAYQFC010000224.1:0-2234 GCA_964416585.1 uncultured Aliarcobacter sp. | reverse complement strand
TCTTCCCAAATTGCATCAAGAAGTTGCTCTTTACTTACAATTTGATCTCTATGTCTAGCTAAGTGAGTTAAAACTTCAAAAGGTTTTCCTTTTAACTCTATCTCTTCACCTGCATACTCAATTTTCTCTTCATCTGGATTTATTATTAAATCATCAATTTCAATGATATTTGTTCCACCAAATCTTAATCTTGCTTCAATTCTTGCTAGTAAAATATCAAAATCAAATGGTTTTTTAATAAAATCATCAGCTCCTGATTTTAGTGCTTCAATTTCACTCTCTTTGTCATCTCTTGCAGATATTATAACAACTGCTGTTCTTGAGCTTTTGTTTTTCACAATTTTACAAAGTTCAATTCCATCACCATCTGGTAGCATCCAATCTGTTAAAACTAAATCATAGTTTCTAATGTCAATAAAATATTCGGCATCTTTATAGTTTTCGGCTGTATCAACTTGATAACCAAAATCTATTAATCCCTCTTGTAGTGTTCTGTTTAATGTAATCTCATCTTCTATAATCAAAATTCTCATAAAAGTCCTTAAGTTAAATTTAATATTAAAATTTGGCGAAGTATATCATAAAAAATGAAAAATTTAAAGCTTTTTTAAGGTAAATGTTGAAATATGTAAATATATTACAAAAAAATATTAAAAAATAAAATAAATAAACTATTTATTAACTCTAAATGGATAAAATACCGCAAATTAAATTCTAAGGAAAAAAATGAAAAAAATAGTTATAAGTTTTGTGGCAGCTCTGACTCTTTCATCGTCATTAAGTGCATCTGAAATTTATGCAACAGTTGATGGTGAAAACATTACAAAACAAGATATTGAGATGATTGTTCAAGATCCAAGAGTAGATCTTACAAAAATCCCAGCTGAAGCAAGAACACAAATTATAGACCAAGCTATTAATAAAAAATTATTAGCAAAAAAAGCTTTAAAAGATGGTATTGAAAAAGATTCTCAATATGCTGAAGCTATGAACAAAATCAAAGAAGATTTAGCATTTCAAGTTTGGCAAAAAAATGAAGTTGATAAATTGAAATTTTCTGATGCAGATAAAAAAGCTTTTTATGAAGAGAATAAAGATAAATTTAATATCCCTGAAACTTTTGAAGCAAGTCATATCTTAGTTGATAATGAATCTGAAGCACAAAATATTATAAACGAATTAAATAAAGCTTCAAATAAAGAGGCAAAATTTAAAGAACTTGCAAAAGCAAAATCAAAAGACCCTTCAAAAGCAAATGGTGGATTTTTGGGTAAATTTGCAGCTGAGCAAATGGTTCCAGAGTTTGGAAATGCTGTAAAATTATTACAAAAAGGTGGATATTCAAAATCTCCAGTTAAATCACAATTTGGTTACCATGTAATTTTATTAAAAGATAAATTTCCAGGAAAAAATCTAGCTTACAACGAAGTTCAAGGAGAAATTGAACAAGTATTAATAGGAAATAGCTTTGGTAAAAAAGTAAAAGAGCTTATTGATAATTTAAGAAAAGATGCAAAAATCGTAATTAAATAAGGAGTTTTAATGGGTGTATTAAATATAGTTGAAGCAGGAGTTCTAACAGGAAGCGAAGCTAAAAAACTTTTTGCTTATGCAAAAGAGCAGGGTTTTGCAATACCAGCTGTTAATGTTGTAGGAACAGATTCTGTAAATGCAGTATTAGAAGTAGCAGCAAAAGTAAAATCTCCAATAATTGTACAGTTTTCAAATGGTGGAGCTGGTTTTTATGCTGGTAAAGGTTTAAAAACAAGTGATGCTGCGATTTTAGGAGCTATTAGTGGAGCTAAACATGTTCATTTAATGGCAAAAGCTTATGGTATTCCTGTGATACTTCATACAGACCACGCAGCTAAAAAACTTCTTCCTTGGATAGACGGACTTTTAGAAGCTGGAGAGAAGCATTTTAAAGAGACATCAAGACCACTTTTTACTTCTCATATGTTAGATCTTAGCGAAGAGAGTTTGGAAGAGAATATCTCAATTTGTGTTGAGTATTTTAAAAAGATGAAAAAGCTTGATATGATGATTGAGATTGAGCTTGGAATTACTGGTGGAGAAGAAGATGGAGTTGATAATACAAATGTAGATAACTCACTTCTTTATACTCAACCAAGTGAAGTAGCATATGCATATGAAGAGCTTGGCAAAGTTGGAGAAAACTTTACAATAGCTGCTAGTTTTGGAAATGTTCATGGTGTTTATAAACCAGGAAATGT
>CAYQFC010000223.1:0-2236 GCA_964416585.1 uncultured Aliarcobacter sp. | reverse complement strand
CTTGTATTTCAAGAGATAATAAACTATATATTTTCGATAAAAAATATGGATTTAACAACCTTGAAGAGGCAAAAAATATTCCACCTTTAAGTGAAGCTATAAAAGTTATGGAGTTTCCGCGACAAAGAAGAAAACCTTTTAGATGTATAGCTGATTTTTTTAGCTCTGATAGGCTTGATGTTATAGGATTTACATTAGCTTCTTGTGGACTTAAAATAACAGATTATGAAAGAGAGTTTTATAATCGTGGAGAGTTTGCCAAATATTATCAAATTCACGGGCTTGGAGTTGAATTAGCTGAAGCTTTGGCTGAAGTTTTACACAAACAAATAAGACTAGATTTAAACATTGTTCCAAAAGAGGGGCATAAACTAAGCGATGTTCAGATGAAACAGTATGTTGGGTGTAGATATTCTCCTGGTTATGCTGCTTGTCCTGAATTAAGTCAAAATAGAGATATTTTTGATTTACTAAATCCAGAAGAGTTTGGAATAGAGCTTAGTGAAACATTCCAAATGCATCCAGAACAGACAACTTGTGCCATGGTAATCCATAATAGTGAGGCAAACTACTATAATGTTTAGATTATAAAGCTGCTGTTAAAACAACAGTAGCTTTATTTATATCTTTATTTTTAGCAAAATATCTATAATCAAACTCTTCTAAATTATTTCCAATAATTACTTGGCTTAAAATTGTTAAATATTTATTTGCAATTCCAGAGTAATTTATCATAGTTTTAGATAAAGCTAGACCTGAAATTTTATTATTTTTCTCTTTTTGACTATATCTTTGCTCTTGAAAAGATTTATATGCTGTGTTTCTATTTAGGTTTAACATATAGGCTTTTATTGACTCTTCAAGCGATGAAAATACTCTAATAAAATGTGAAGCACCACTTGCCCTTTTTTTAGGAACTATACCTATCTCTTTCTCATAAGTCCAATGCCCAAATATATTGTTTGCCTCTTTTATAAATCGACTTTTGCCCCAAGCACTTTCAACAGCAGCTTGAGCTAGGGCCAATGAAGGTGGAATAACATCAATTTTCATTAAATACTCTTCAAGAGAGTAAATATTATTAATTTTATATTTCTCTTTTAATTTTACAAGATTTCCTAAAAGTTCACTATCTTTTTGAAGTTCTAAAAATCTATTATTTAAAACATCAATTACAAAGTCTCGCTCTTTTAATATTGCAATATTCTCTTGTTCAATTAATTCATATAAATGTTCCAAGAAATAAGCTTTTGAACTATCACTATCTTTGATATTGTAAAACTCTTGTGGTAAACCTTTTGCACTTGCTATTTGCATGGCACCAGATAAAAATAGACTAAGAAGAAGTTTTTTTGAATTTCTCAATAAAATTGATAAAATCTGCATATTATTCTTTTGTGGTCACTTTTTTTAAATTCATTACAATCCTTTAATTAACTTTTCTACCTCATTTTGGAGGTGTTTTAAATCTTTTGAATTATCTATTATATAAGTAGATAACTCTTTTTTCTTCTCTATGTCCATTTGATTTGATATTTTTAAAAGAGCTTCATCTTTTGTGATATTATCTCTTTTAATTAATCTTTCAATTTGTAACTCTTTTGGAGTGTAAACAACAACAGATTTTACAATTGGATAGTGCATTTTCTCAAAAAATAGTGGAATATCTATGAAATAAGTCTTATTTTGTTCTTCACAAACTCTTGACTCTTTTATAATCTCCTCTTTTATGAGTGGATGAAGCAAGGCTTCTAACTTAAGTTTATTCTCTTCATTAGAAAAAATTATTTTTCCTAACTCTTTTCTTTGCACTAAGCCATTTTCTACATACTTTGTTCCAAATAATTCTTCTATTTTAGAAGCATTCAAATCTAGTATCTTATGAGCGATTTTATCGGCATCTATAATAAGAAAACCGTGTAGTTTCAGTAGATTGCAAACTGTACTTTTACCAGTAGATATTCCACCTGTAAGTGCGATTGCATTTGTAAATAAATTGTTATTCATGCAAAAATTGTAGCATAAAAATAGCAATTTTCAAAGAAAGTGGATAAAATTTATCTTTATTATACGAGAATAAGGGACTTTAAAAATATTTATAAATGATTTGATATAATGTAAAAAAATTATAAAACAAATATTTAAAGGTAAAAAATGGCAACAGTTAGTTACAAAGATGCTGGAGTTGATATAGATGCAGGAAATCAATTTGTAGAAAATATCAAACCTTATGTAA
>CAYQFC010000222.1:0-2252 GCA_964416585.1 uncultured Aliarcobacter sp. | reverse complement strand
AATATCTTTACAATTAATAAAAATTGTATTCTTGATGTAGTTGAAAAAGAGCCTGAATTTTACTTAAAAAATTGGCTTCCTATTCCACTTGGAACTATAACTATTATATCAGCACAAGGTGGAACTGGAAAAACTTGGATTGTAGTACAAGTAGCTTTAAGATTTATTTTAGAAAATCCAAATAAAAAAGTATTTTTATGGCTTAGTGAAGATTTAGAAAGTATAGTAAAACATAGAATGAACTCTGTTTGTAGTGATATTCTTGATACAAAACTAGATGATAGATTTAAAAATATAACTACAACTGATACAGCTCCACAACAACTTTTAGAAAGAGATAAAGGTGTTTATAAAATGAGTTATAGGTTTGAGCAATTAAAAGCAGAATTAAAAGATTATGACTTAATTGTACTTGACCCACTTTTAGCTTTTTATGGAGCTGATGAAAATGACAACTCTCAAGCTAGATTATTTATGCAACCATTTATGAACTGGTGCAAAGAAACAAATAAATCTGTTGTATTTCTACATCATTCAAATAAAGGTGATAACTCAAGCACTAGAGGTGCTGGAGCATTTGTTGATGCTTCAAGAGTTTGTTATGAAGTAAACAAAATATATCAAAAAGATAAAAAATCTCTTGATTTAAACTCTTTACACTTAAGAGATATAAAACTATCTAAAGATAACTATGGAGCAATCAAACATCTAAAACAGTTTAATGTAAAAAGACATATTACTCCTCAAGAGAGTTCTAAAAAATTTGTTGAAATTGTATTTGAAGATATATTGTAAAGGTAAAAAATGAAACTTAGAACACATACAGTACCACTTCCAACAGATTATGTTAGTCAATTAAGAAATCAAGGTAAAAGAAAAAAATCTAGGTGCTTTATAGAATATTTCTATGATATTGAAGTTGGAGAGCATAACAGTTATAGCTTTTATGCAAAATCTTGGGAAGTAGGAAAAGGTACAGCTTATCGTTGGGTAGAAGAGTTTAATGAAGCTTTAGAAATATTTGATGCAGCTAGAGAATTAAAAAGGAAAGTTCACTATCAAAAAGCAATAAAAAAAGATGGTGGAGAGTTATGTCCCAAATCTGATGGAACAAATGGAACGATTGTAATGGAACGATTGGAACACCATCAAGAGCCTATAGTATCGACTATACAGAAAAGTAGTGGAACGATTGGAACGAATGCAATGGAACGAAGCTTTAATATTATTAATAATAATAAAGAAGATAGCTTTTTAGATAAGGAGTTCTATCAATTTATATCTGAAATAAAAATGTCAATTAAAAATGTAGGAAATATTGATGACATTTATAAATCATATTTAAAAGTAAAAGATTTACTAGATTTAGTAACTCTTAGCAAAATTTATAGAGAGTACTCAAATGAAACTAGAAGTGAAAGAAAAGTTGGATTAGCAAAATTCTTAGATGATTTGATTTATTTGTCATATTGTAATCCATATATAGAACTTGAAAATGATGGCTCTATTTTAACTGGTGTTTGGGATAAAGAAAAAGAGATTTTTATAACAAAAGATAAAAATTATGGTTTATCTAGTAGTAGATATAGTGAATTTAACAATGAAAACAAAATTAAAGTAATTAATTATGTTTCACAAGAAAAGTAAAAAGGAATTAAAAAAATGAGATTATTTATAGCAGAAAAGCCTGAACTTGCAAAAGCAATAACAACAGGTTTGAGTGGAACAGTACAAAGAGAAGATGGATATTTTAAAGTTGGTAATGATTTAGTTACTTGGGCTTATGGTCATATATTAGGTCTTGCAGAGCCTGAAGATTATGATGATAAATATAAAAGCTGGAAAGTAGAAGATTTACCTTTTAATATTGATATAAACAGCTTTAAATATATACCAAAAGATAGCAGTAAAAAGCAACTTAATTTAATAATTGATTTAATAAGTAGTAAAGATATAAAAACTATTGTAAATGCTGGTGATAATGATGAAGAGGGTCAAGTACTTATAGATGAGATATTAATTTATGCAAATAATAATAAACCTGTACAAAGAGTTTTAATCTCTGATTTAACAGAAAAAGGTGTTAAAAAAGCTTTACAAGAGATAAAATCAAATGATGATTTTAAAGGTTTAAGTGATAGTGGATTTGCAAGAAGTCAAGCTGATTGGCTTGTTGGCTTAAATCTAACTCGTGCATATACTACATTAGCACAAGCACAAGGTTATCAAGGTGTTTTAAGTGTTGGAAGAGT
>CAYQFC010000221.1:0-2254 GCA_964416585.1 uncultured Aliarcobacter sp. | reverse complement strand
TTAAATTATTCATAAAATTTCCCAATAATTTTTGTGTACAAGTCAAATTGTAGCTAAATATCGATAACATAACGATAAATAATTTTTATAAGAAGGATTAATTATGAGCAATAATTTAGATAACTTAATACAAAGTGAATTTAACTGCAATGTTGCATTTTATATTCATCTAAAAGAGTTTAACCAAAATGTAAGAGATGAATTAGAAAAAAGAGTTAGTGAAGTTTTCTTCTTCTCAAAAGGTGTGAATTGGAAGTTTGATAGCTTTGGAATAGAGAAAGCTGGAGAAAGAAAAACTGATATTTTAGGATTTTTTGTCTTTAGAGCTGCAGAAGTTGATAAGTTAAAAAAACTATTTATGGATGAATTTAAAGATTATTCAAATGCAATTAAAATATCTTGTTCTGTCGCAAAATATCAAAAAACTTGTGAAGAGTTTTTCGAATTAGAGCTATAACAAAAAACAGCCACTGTTTTTTGTTATTTGTATGTTCTTAAAATAGAAAAGCTAATTATTGATATAAGAGTTATACTAAAAGCTATTACAAAAAATCCACTATCTTCAAAATTAAGAGCCAAACTTGAAATTGCAGCCCCCAATCCAAATTGTAAAACCCCAATAACTCCACTAGCAACACCAGCATTTTTTGAAAAATGCTCCAATGCCATAGCCATACAGTTTCCAAAAATAAATGCCATCATACTCATATAACTTGCAATAATTATTACTATAAAAATAAGGTTTATATCTTTATGAAAAATCAAAAATATAATTCCTACAATAATTTGGAAAAATATAGCTACTTTTGTAATATTTAATGCTGAGTGTTTTTTGAGTAAATTTACATTTATCTTTATCATAATCATCAAAAGTATAAAATTTATTCCAAAAAATAGTGGAAACATATCGGTTGAGATATTAAAATACTCAATATAAATAAAAGATGTTCTAGAGATAATTATAAAAAATCCACCAAAACTAAATGCCAAAACAAGCATAGCTTTTAATGCTGTAAAGTTTGAAAGTACAGTTTTATACGATTCAAGTACTTTTTGAGTTGTTTTTGTGTAACTCTCTTCTAAATCTTTATAGATAAAAAAAGCAACCAGCAAAGCATATATTGTAAGAAATATAAAAACCCCTTTCCAAGGGAAAAAGTGAATAATAGCAGCTCCAAAAACTGGAGCCAATAGTGGAGCCAAACTTCTTACAATTCCAATAAGTGAAAAAACTTTAGCTGCTTCTTGACCTTTAAATCTATCACGAACAGCAGCAGCTGCATTTACAACAGTTATTCCGCCAAAAAATGCTTCAATAAATCTATATGCCCAAAGTTCATAGACATTTGAACTAAAAATTATAATAAAACTAAAAATAGCATAACCAATAAGTCCCAAAATTGAGCCAAATTTTCTTCCATATCTATCAGAAATTGGTCCTCCAAAGATTTGCCCAACAGCAAAACCAATTAAAAATATTGGTAAAGATAGCTCAATTTTTTGAATACTTACATCAAAATATTTTGAAATCTCTGGAATAGATGGCAAATATGTATCAACTCCCATAGGAGCAACTGAGGATAAAATTGATAATAAAATAATTAAATATATATGGTTTGTAGATTTTTTCATAAAGGCTCTTTTTAATAATTAACTGTATTTGCGGATTTAAAATATTTTAAATAGGTAATAAATTGTAGCAAAAAGGGGATGAAAATCCCCTTTTATTGATTTTATAAGCAAAGCTTATTTTAGCATACTATTTAGCATCCATAAATCTTTTTCAAATTTTGCAACCTTATCATCAGCAAATGCTTCAGTGCCTTTATCTCCAGCTTCAGCTGATTCTTCACTTAATTTTTTAAATGCTTTTAAAAGATATTCAAAATCAGTAATAACTTTTGCAACTATCTCTTTTGATTTGAAGCTATCACCTTTTTCAGTCTCAATTTTTGTAGCTTTTGCTAACTCATCAATTGTTAAATATGGTTTATCTCCTAAGATAATAGTTCTTTCTGCCATATCATCGTATAGAACCGACATTTGGTTATAAAGTCCTTCTGTATATGCATGTACTGGATGAAAATCCATACCTTTTACATTCCAATGATAGTTATGAATTTTTACATACAAAGCATGAGCATCTGCTTGAATTTGTTTTAATTGTTTAATTACTTTTGACATATTATTCTCCTTTAAATTGTATAAAACCATTATATAACCATAAATCACATTTGTCAATATTATTTTATAA
>CAYQFC010000220.1:0-2255 GCA_964416585.1 uncultured Aliarcobacter sp. | reverse complement strand
TTGCAAATCTTGATGATGTAAAAAAACTTATAAACTCTTGCTCTTTTTTCAACAATAAAGCACAAAATATTATAAAAATGGCTCAAAGTGTTGTTGAAAATTATGGTGGTAATATTCCTCACGAGCAAAAAGAGCTCATGAAACTAGCAGGTGTTGGAAATAAAACTGCAAATGTTTTTATGATTGAGTTTAAACAAGAGAATCTTATGGCTGTTGATACACATGTTTTTAGAGTTTCACATAGATTAGGATTAAGCGATGCAAAAAATGTTGAAAAAACAGAAGCTGAACTTGTAAAAAAGCTAAAAGGTGACGATTTACATATTTTTCATCAAGCTATGGTTTTATTTGGAAGATATATTTGTAAAGCTGTAAAACCTGAGTGTGACAAGTGCTATTTCCCACAAGTGTGCAAAACTAAGCAGAGTTTTAAACCTGTATAAAAAGATGTAAGATACATCTTTTTATACATTAATTTTCTTCAAACCACTTCAAATCTTCTCTTAATTTTACAACTTCACCCACAACAATAATTGCAGGAGTTGGAATATCTTTTGCTTTTTCAACTATATCTTCCAAAGTCCCCACTACAACTTTTTGCTCTTTTGTAGTTCCCTTTGAGATTACAGCACATGGAGTTGTTGGCTCTTTTCCAATTTTAATTAATTTTTTTGAAATTAATCTAATATTATGAATTCCCATCAAAAAAACAATTGTTTCATCAGCTATAAAACTTTCCCAATTTATCTGGCTATCTTTTTTATTTGGAGCTTCGTGACCAGTTACCACTCTAAAAGAGCAAGTGTATCCTCTATTTGTTACAGGAATTCCAGCATATGCTGGAACACTAATACTTGAAGTAATCCCAGGAATTATCTCAAATTTTATACCTCTTTGTTTTAAATAAAGTGCCTCTTCTCCACCTCTTCCAAATACAAAAGGATCTCCACCTTTAAGTCTTACAACATTTTCATACTTTAAAGCAGCTTGATAGATAATCTCATTTATCTCTTCTTGAGGAATTAGATGTTTTCCATACTCTTTTCCTACAAACTTAAAATCACAACTCTCTTTTGCCATCTTAAGTATCTCTGGATTTGCCAATTTATCATAAATTATAATATCAGCCTCTTTTATAACTCTTGCTGATTTTAGAGTCATAAGCTCTAAATCACCAGGTCCAGCTCCCGTTAAATATACTTTACTCATAATTTATCTCTCCTCAAAAATAAATAAGCCAGATGGTTTTTTAATATCACTTATAGTTTTAATATTTTCCCACGATTTTGTATCCAAAACTTCAACTTTATTTGAATCATTTACACTTACATATAGCTCATTTTTCTCATTTGACCATCTAACATGCAGAACTTTTCCATCAAACTTATACTCTTTTATCTTCTCATAAGTTTTTGTATCAAAGATTTGCAAATATGGGAAATCTTCTCCAGAAAAAGTAACAGCTATAAAATCTTTATTTGGGCTAAGGCTTGTAAATACAGGCATCCCTTTTGTTTTAATAGATTTTAAATATTTAAAACTTTTATCATATACGAAAACTTTATTATCTCCAACGGCTGGAATAAAAGTCACATCTTTGCTTAAACTCCAAAAACCAAAATGTGGTACTTTAAGAACTTGTTGTTTTTCTCCTTCTAAAAATACATCAATTTTTTTGTACTCCATTTTGTTTAAATCAACAACCCCAAAATGTGGAGAGTTGAAAAATCCCATAATATAAGTTTCATCTTGAATCATAGCATCAAAAGGCATTTCACCTACATCTTTAAACTCTTTTTCTAAAACAAAATTTGGCTCTTTTTTGCCTTCATTTAAATCTTTATAAACAGATATTATATCGCTATCCATTTGAGAAAAAATCATCTGATTTTTATATAGTTTAATTCCAACATTTCTTGAGTTTGTAATAATTTTTTTGATAGGTTTTAAATCTTTTGTTAAAATATCAACACTCTTATCATCATAGTTTGCAACAGCTACAAAATGCTCAGCTATCTCAAATCCTATTGCACTTTTACTTGTTTTATATTCAGCTTCTATTTTTTCACTTTTTGGGTCAAATTTAATTACATACCCATCTCTTGAAATAGCGTAACCCTCATCTTTATAAAACTTTACAACTCCGTGGTTCATATTTCTAAAGTTCTCTATTCTACTTTTGAATTTATCATTTTCTATAACTGCCAAACTAGAGTTTTCTCTTTCAACTACAAAAAGCTTTTCACTTGCAAACA
>CAYQFC010000219.1:0-2261 GCA_964416585.1 uncultured Aliarcobacter sp. | reverse complement strand
TTACAGGCATATAAGAGGCTCTTAGAAAAACCAAAGTTTTATCCTTTTTTACTCTCTTAAACTCAGCAATTAAACTCTTAGCTGCTCTTAAATCATCCCAACTTTGTTTGTACTCTTTTGAGCTTACAAATCTATCTTCACAAAATATAGAGTGATGTTTTCCTACTATTTCATTTAAGCTATATCCCATTGTGTTTAAGAAATTGCTATTTGCACTGATTATTGTTCCATCTGGCTTAAACTCGATAATCGCATAGTTATTACTCACGATATCCTTAAATATCTTATCTTCACTATTTTTAGAAAAAAACATAAAACTCCTTTATTTGCACAATTAAACTTATAAAAAATAATTATAATACAAAATAAATAATATTAAGCTATTTTTTGCTACATCAAAAACTATTTTTATTAAGGGGATATTTTTGAGTAAAGAAGTTATTTTAGAACAAAATACAATTATTGTTTCAGAGACAAATAAAGATGGAGTTATAACATTTGCAAATGAAGATTTTTGCAAAATAGCTGCCTACTCTTTAGAAGAGCTTATTGGAAGCCCACACAATATTGTAAGACATAAAGATATGCCAAGTTGGGCATTTGAGGATTTATGGAAGACTATAAAATCTGGAAATATATGGAAAGGAATAGTAAAAAATTATACAAAAGATGGTAATTTTTACTGGGTAAATGCAACAGCTTTTGCTTCAAAAACAAAAGATGGTGAAATTAAATATATCTCTGTTAGAGTAAAACCAACAAAAGAAGAGATACAAAATGCTAAAAAACTTTATAAGTTAGGGAATTAATATGTTTTTTAAAAATAGTTCAAACAAAGAGATTTTAGAGATTCTAAATCAAATTGAGATGTATTTAAATAATCAGATAAACTACATACAAATAGATACTTCAAAAAATAGTGAAATATCACAAAAATTAAATAATATATGTGCAATTTTAAACAAAAAAAATGATGAAGAGTTACAAATCTTTGGAGAGATTATGCTAATTTCTGAAAAACTTGCAAGTGGAATTGTAAGTGATAGAATTCATCATACATCTAGCTCAAATTTTAAACTAAACTATATTGCAAAAACAATTAATAATCTTGCAAATGATTTGGAAAAAAGTATAAGTTTAATAAAAGATACTCTTTTGCTTTATGGACAATATAACTATATTCAAAAGCTTGATACATCTTTTGTAAAAAATGATTTTAGAATATTATTTGAAGAGATAAATACTCTAAGAGATACTATTACAAATATGCTTATTGAGAATAAATCAAATGGTTTAACACTACAAAATAGTTCAAAAATCCTTTTGGAAAATGTAGATGATTTAAATATCTCTTCAACAAATGCGGCCGCTTCACTTGAAGAAACAGCAGCTGCTCTTGAAGAGCTTACAACTACAATAAGAAGCAATACAAATAGTATTTCAGAGATTTCAAATCTTTCAAATACAATAACAGCTCAAGCCCGTAAAGGAGAAGATTTGGCTACACAAACTTCAAGCTCAATGCAAGATATTGTAAAAGAGGTAAATTTAGTAAATGATGCAATAAGTGTTATTGATAATATAGCTTTTCAAACAAATATCCTAAGCCTTAATGCAGCTGTTGAAGCTGCAACAGCAGGAGAAGCAGGAAAAGGTTTTGCAGTTGTTGCAGGAGAAGTTAGAAATCTTGCAAATAGAAGTGCAGAAGCTGCAAAAGAGATAAAAAATATTGTAGAAAATGCAACAAAAAAAGCAAATGAAGGAAAAAATATATCAAGCCATATGATAAATGGTTACCAAGAGCTTTATAATAGTATAAATAGTTCAATTAAATTAATAAGCGATATAGAAAACTCTAGCAAAGAGCAACTCAAAGCAGTTGAGCAAATAAATAGTGCAATTAATTCAATAGACCAACAAACTCAATCAAATGCAAATGTTGCTTCTCAATCTCATAATATTGCAGTTACAACAGATTTAATTTCAAATCTAATTGTAAAAAATGCAAATGCAAAAGAGTTTGAAGGAAAAGATTTAGTTAGAATTAAAAATATTGAAAATGGTATTATTAAATAATAAATAATTTTTCTAATTCATATATAAATATAAAACTAAAGGTATATAAAAAAGTGAAACTATGGTTGAAATAAAAACAGCCATAGACATTTTTTCAGGTTTTACATTTAAAATAGTTGCGACTGTTACAGTGTTTCCAGCAAGTGGAACAATAGAAAACAAAAACATAATCATATAAAAATCAC
>CAYQFC010000218.1:0-2262 GCA_964416585.1 uncultured Aliarcobacter sp. | reverse complement strand
GTTGATGACCCATATATTTATGGGCAAATTGCAGCCGCAAACTCTTTAAGCGATGTTTTTGCAATGGGAGCAGAGGTTAAAACAGCTCTAAATATAGTTGGGTTTGATAGTACAAATGTAGAAAAAGAGGCTTTATCTGAAATTTTAAGAGGTGGAAATGACAAGGTAAAAGAGTGTGGTGGTTCGCTTTTGGGTGGACATACTATTGCTTCTCCTGAGATGTACTATGGTTTAAGTGTAACAGGGATAATTCATCCAAAAGATATAAAAAGAAATAATAGTGCAAATATTGGAGATGTTTTAGTTCTTACAAAACCTTTAGGAATGGGAGTTTTAACAACTGCAATTAAAAGAGATTTACTAGAACTTAGCTTAATAAAACATTGTGCCGATATTATGGCTAGTTTAAACTATATTCCTTCAAAAATTATGAAAAAATATCGTGTTAGTTCTTGTACAGATATTACAGGATTTGGGCTTTTAGGACATGCTTTTGAGTGTACAAATGATAATATTAGTTTTTTAATAAGAGCTTTAGATGTTCCATTTGTAAAAGAGGCTTTTGAGTTTTGTAAAGCTGGAGTAATACCTGGTGGTTCAAAAAGAAATATGAAATTTATGGAAGATAAAGCCTCTTTTAATGATAGTGTTAATGATACAATAAGAGCTATTTTATGTGATGCTCAAACTTCTGGTGGGCTTTTAATAGCTATAAACAAAGATGATGCAAAAGAGTTTATAAAGGAGATTGAGGATTTTAGTTTTGGATATGCGAAAATTATT
This sequence comes from uncultured Aliarcobacter sp., assembly GCA_964416585.1. Lineage (GTDB taxonomy): Bacteria > Campylobacterota > Campylobacteria > Campylobacterales > Arcobacteraceae > Aliarcobacter. The sequence goes on along the minus strand of CAYQFC010000218.1, from coordinate 1,479 downwards.
GGAGAAGTAATTCCAAGAAGTAGTAGTGCAATTGTAGTTTGTTAGGCAAAAACTTTTTAGTTTTGCTTACAAACTTCTGGATTACTATCGCAAATTAATTCAATTGAATGCTTTGCTTCGCTAAAGCCCTCTTTACTAGCTTTTGAAAACCAAAAAAGAGCCTCTTTATCATCAGCTTTAACCTCAACAAGGCTAGGTTTTATATCATCTTTCTCACTCATATGCTTACTGCAAGTTGTAGGTTTTCCCTCTTCATTTACTGTATCTTTTAAGCCTTCTTCTCCTAAATAATAGATAAGTCCTAAATTATATTGTGCTTCAATATGCCCTAATACAGCTGATTTTTTATAATATTTTATAGCTTCACTAATATTTTGTCGAACCCAACAACCATAATCATACAATCTTGCCAACTCAAAAAAAACATCTTTATCTTGATTTTTTTCCAAAGATTTTAAAATAGTAAAAGCAGTTTTATAATCCTCTTTCTCTAAAGCACTTTCAACATCAGTAAAATTTTTTGCATTTAAACCCAAAACCAAAGCAAAAAGCAGAACTATTTTTTTCATATACCCTCTTTATCATTATTTAAATATTCATTTAGCCAAAATTTAGCCATTTTCAAATCTTTTTCAACCCCATAGCCCAACTCATACATAGTTGATAGATTTTTTTGTGCATCTTTTAAACCTTGTTTTGCGGCTTTTTCATACCACAAAACAGCATCAGCATAGTTATCTTTGTAGTATTCTTGAAGCCCCATTTCATACTGGGCATTTTTATTTCCTGCATTTGCTGAGATTAAAAAGAGTTCAAAAGTTTGAATATTATCAGGTTTTTGCTCAAAATCAAAATATTCACAAATATAAGCTATATAAAAAAGTGCATCTGTATTATTCTTTTTTGCTAAAACTTTAAAAACATCCAAAGCTTGTAAAAATTGCTCTTTATTAAAAAAATCAATTCCATCTTTTAAAGTAACAATTATTTCATTATCCTCAAATAGATTTAACATATTTTTAGCCTCAAGATTTCCATTTATAATAGCTAAATCAAAATAATCTTTTGCTCTTTCATCATCTTTTTCTATACCTTTTCCGCGGTGATAAATCATAGCCAAAGCAAAAGCTGCATCTGCATGATTTTTTTGAATGGCTTCTTCATAGTAGAAAATTGCTTTATCTATATCTTTATCCACAAAATCAGCTTTTTCATACATTTTTCCTAAATAGTATTGTGCAATTGGATTGTTTTTATTTGCAAATTTTTCAAAAATTTTAAAAGCTTTTATGTAATCAAACTCTTCATAAGCCTTTATTCCCTCTTCCAAAGTTCCACCAAAAAATGGTCTAAAAAATAAGGCAATAACTGAAAAAAAATCTTTCATTTTCTATCCTAGAAATTCTTTGAAATATTATATCAAGATATAGTGAAAAATATTTGAGAGATTTTATTAGAGATTAATTTTTATGGCGAGAG
>CAYQFC010000217.1:0-2262 GCA_964416585.1 uncultured Aliarcobacter sp. | reverse complement strand
TATTTAGAATAGCCTTAGCACCTTTGATGCTTTGGTTTTTCATAGATAGAGAAAACTCTATTTTTTCATCTTGGCATCCATCTTGGTTTGACTATTTTGCTGGACTTATCTTTGTAATTGCTTCAGTTACTGATTTTTTTGATGGATATATAGCAAGAACTTGGGATCAAATGACAAAACTAGGTGGAATTTTGGACCCACTTGCAGATAAAATGCTAGTACTTGCTGGTTTTTTAGGACTTATGGCAATTGATAGAGCTAGTGCTTGGGCTGTGTTTTTAATACTAAGTAGAGAGTTTTTTATAACAGGGCTTAGAGTTGTTGCTGTTAGTGAAGGAAAAAATGTAGCTTCTACAATGGCTGGAAAAGTAAAAACAGTAGCTCAAATGTTTGCTATTGGTTTTTTAATTATGAATTGGCCATATGCTACAGCACTTTTATGGTTTGCTGTTATTTTAACTCTATACTCTGGATATGAATACACTAGAGACTATTTCAAAAATTAGGAACTTCTTTTGAGTACTATTACTTTTTTACTTGTTTTATCATTTTTAGTATTTTTTCACGAACTAGGACACTTTGTTGCTGCTAGATTTTTTAAAGTTAAGGTTCATGTTTTCTCTATTGGATTTGGAAAGCAAATTTATTCAAAATATTGGGCGGGAACAACTTGGCAAATTGCATTAATTCCACTTGGTGGCTATGTAAAAATGAAGGGTCAAGATGATAGTAAACCAACACTGAGTGAAACTGGAGACGACTCATATAATACAAAAAAACCTTGGCAAAGAATAGTAATACTTTTTGCAGGTCCTTTTGCAAACTTTCTTTTAGCAGCAATAATATATTTTGCAATAGCCTTAATGGGTGCAAAAACTCTAGCTCCAACAATTGGAAACATTAGTCCAAATTCAGTTGCTTTTGAAGCTGGTTTAAAAGAGAATGACAAAATTTTAAAGATAAATGATACTCCTATAAAATCTTGGGATGAAATAGGAAAAGTAATCACAACAACAAATGGAGCTTTACAGTTTTATATCCAAAGAGAAAATGAGCTTTTAATAAAAATCATAAATCCGCAAATATCAGATAGTCAAAATATGTTTAATGAAAAGATTAAAAAAAGAATGATAGGAATTGCTCCAAAAGGTGAAGTTATTACTCTGGATTTAAGCTTTTTTGAATCTCTATCTTATGCTTACGAAAAGACAATTTTTGCTTCTACTATGATATTTCAGGGTGTTCAAAAGCTAATTACTGGAATTATTCCATCTAGTGAAATTGGTGGAGTTATTAGCATTGGAAAAATCATTAGCGATGCTAGTGAAAGCTCTTTTATAGCACTTCTTACAATAACTGCACTAATTTCTGTAAACTTAGGAGTTTTAAATCTTCTTCCAATTCCAGCTCTTGATGGTGGGCATATTATGTTTAATCTATATGAGATGATCACTAGAAGAAAACCTAGCGATCAGGTTTTTATGTTTTTAACAATCATGGGTTGGCTAATTTTAGGAAGTCTGATGCTTCTTGGAATTTACAACGATATAAATAGAATTTTTTTAAATAATTAAGGGTTTTTTATGACAAAAGATATTGCAACAAAAAATTTAAACAATCTTATAACAAAAGTTGAAGCTGCAAGGCTTAGAGTTAGTGAGTATCATATTGTAAAAATTGTAGGAATATCAAAATATTCAACAACCAATGATATAAAAACACTCTATGGAGTAGGACAAAGAGCTTTTGGTGAAAACAAAGTTCAAGATTTAAAAGAAAAAAGTGAAACTTTAGATGAACTTCCTATTGAGTGGCACTTTGTTGGAACTTTACAAAAAAATAAGATAAATAACTTAATAGATTTAAACCCGACTTTAGTTCACTCTTTAGATAGCCTTGATTTAGCAATTGAATTAAACAAAAAACTAGAAGCTAAAAACAAAAAGATGTCATGTCTGCTTCAAATAAACTCTGCTTTTGAAGATACAAAAAGTGGTGTAGACCCAAAAGATGCGGTTCTGATTTATAAACAAATCTTAGAAATTTGCCCAAATATTATCTTAAAAGGTGTTATGTGTATTGGTGCAAATAGCAAAGACGAAAAGCTTATAAAAGAGTCATTTAAGCTTACTAAAAATATTTATGACCAGCTTGTGCCATTTGGTGCTAGATATTGTTCAATGGGTATGAGTAGTGATTTTGAATTGGCAATTGCTTGTGGCTCAAACCTAATAAGAGTTGGTTCAAGTTTATTTAAAGATT
>CAYQFC010000216.1:0-2263 GCA_964416585.1 uncultured Aliarcobacter sp. | reverse complement strand
TTTGAAACTGAAATAGTAGAATATCTAACTTCTAAAGATTGGATTGAAGGTACAAGTAGTGGATATGATAAGAAATTAGCTTTATATACAGAAGATTTAATATCATATATAAAAAATACTCAAAGTGATGCTTATGAAAAGATGGCTAAAAGAGAAGGTGTAAAAACTGATGAAGTTTTAGCTAATTATGTAGCAAAAGAACTTGATAAAGAAGGAAGTTTATATTTTTTAAGAAGAGAGATAAAATACATAGGCTCAAAATTTAAACTTTGTCAGTTTAAACCTGAACTTGATAATCATGATTTACAAAAAAGATATGATGCAAATATACTTAGAGTTGTAAGACAAGTTTACTATTCAAACGAAGATAAAAGCTCTATAGATTTAGTTCTATTTTTAAATGGTATTCCCCTTGCTACCTTTGAACTTAAAACAGATTTTACTCAAAATGTCCATGATGCAATTAAACAATATAAAACAGATAGATTACCAAAAGGTGAACCTCTTTTAGAGTTTAAAAAAAGATGTTTAGTTCATTTTGCTGTTAGTTGTGATGAAGTTTATATGACTACAAAACTTGATGGTGCAAAAACTTTCTTTTTACCTTTTAATAAAGGAAAAGCCGATGGAAGTGCTGGAAATGAACATAATCCAAATGGATATGCTACTTCATACCTTTGGGAAGAGATATTACAAAAAGAAACTCTATTAAATATTATTGCTAGATATATTCATCTTGAAGTAAAAGATAAAGAGGATTTTACAGGCAGAATTTATAAAAGTGAAACTATGATTTTCCCAAGATATCATCAGTTAAATGTTGTTAGTAAACTTCTAAATGATTGTAAAATAAATGGAGCTGGTAAAAATTATCTAATTCAACATAGTGCAGGAAGTGGAAAATCAAACTCAATTGCTTGGCTTTCTCATCAGCTATCATCTTTACATAATAGTCTTGGTGAACCTGTTTTTAACTCTGTTATAGTAATTACTGATAGAACAGTTTTAGATAATCAATTACAAGAGACAATTTCAAGCTTTGAGCATAAAGATGGAGTTGTTGTAGGAATTAGTAGAGAAGGTTCAAATGAATCAAAATCAATTCAACTAACAAATGCCCTTGAAAGAGGTGCAAAAATAATTATTACAACTATACAAACATTTCCATTTGTATTAGATGCAATTCAAAAGACAACAACTTTAAAAGATAATAAATATGCAATTATCGCAGATGAAGCACATTCAAGTCAAAGTGGAAGTACAGCTAAAAAACTAAAAGAGGTTTTAAACTCTGAACAAATAGAAGAGGGTGTTGAACTTAGTGCAGAAGATGTAATAGTAGCATCCCTAGAAGCAAAAGGAAACAATAAAAACCTTAGTTTCTTTGCATTTACAGCCACTCCAAAACCAAAAACTCTTGAAATGTTTGGAGTATTAAGTGATTCTACAAAAGCACCTTCAATAGATAATAAACCACAAGCATTTCATTTATATACAATGAGACAAGCTATTGAAGAAGGGTTTATTTTAGATGTACTTAAAGGTTATACAACTTATAAAATGTACTATAAACTAGAACATGCTAATAAAGATAAGGATGAAGAAGTAGAGAGTAAAAAAGCTAAAATAAAAATATCTAAATGGATGAACATTCATCCTCATAATATTGCTCAAAAAACAGAGATTATAATAGAACATTTTAGACAAAAAGTTGCTCATTTACTTGATAATCAAGCAAAAGCTATGGTTGTAACTTCAAGTAGACAAAGTGCAATTAGATATAAAGATGCTTTTGATAAATATATAAAACAAAATAATTTAGAAAATATACAAGCTATGGTTGCTTTTTCAGGAACTGTAAAAGATGATTTTGAAGGTATTGAAAAAGAGTACACAGAATCTAATACAAATCCTAATTTAAAAGGTAGAGATATGCGAAAAGCATTTGATACAAATGAGTATCAAGTGATGATTGTAGCAAATAAATTTCAAACAGGGTTTGATCAACCAAAACTTTGTGCTATGTATGTAGATAAAAAACTAGGTGGTGTTGATTGCGTTCAAACACTATCAAGACTAAATAGAACTTATGCAGGAAAAGATCAAACATTTGTAATTGATTTTGTAAATGAAATTGAAGATATAAAAGCTGCATTTGAACCATATTATAAATCAACAAGTATTGATGATGTAACAGATCCAAATCATATATATACTTTGCAAGCTAAAATTGAATCAAATACTATTTTTACAAATAGTGATG
>CAYQFC010000215.1:0-2266 GCA_964416585.1 uncultured Aliarcobacter sp. | reverse complement strand
TATCTTCTGTTTTTGGAGAAGATAGAGAGATTATATTTAATTCAAATGCTGATACTGAAAATGATGAAGAGATAAATAAATATTTTGACAAGATGATGGGACAAGCAATTTTGCTTGGAGCTTCTGATATACATATTCAAAAAACTAGCCGTTATGCATCTTTGTGGTTTAGAATAGATGGTATAAAAGTAGATATGGGAACTATGCCAATTACAATTGCAAAGACTATTAAAAGAAGACTTGTAACAATGGCTGATCAAGAAGATAGTGATTATGAGTCTATTAATGGGGTTATAAATTATGACTATGCTAAAAAAAATATTAAATTTAGGATAGGTTTAATTAACTCAAAACTAAACTTCTCTTTGGTTATGAGGATGATTGGTGGAAAAGGTGTTGTTTCTCATAATCTTTCAGGACTAAATTATCCTGATGAAACTGTAAGAATATTAAATAATCTTTCAAAATATGCAAATGGAATGATATTAATAACAGGGCAAGTTGGAAGTGGAAAAACTCACTTAATGTATGCACTACTTCAGCAACTAGCAAAACAACAGCAATATGTAATTACTATTGAGGATCCTGTTGAGTATGTTGATGAGTCATTTTTCCAAATTGATTTATCTGAGTTTGCAAGTGCTAGTGAAGAGTTCAAATATGGTTATCCTGAAGCTGTTGTTGATATTTTAAGACAGGATTCAAATATTATTCTAATTGGGGAGACAAGGGAGCCACAAACAGCAGCACAACTTGTAAATGCTTCAAACTTAGGACAATTGGTATTTTCAACAATGCACACCAACTCAGCTCCAGCAACTGTTTCAAGGATGACTAGTTCATTAGGAATAAATGAAGGGGATATTGTTGATAACTTAAGAGGGATTGTATCTCAAAGGCTGGTGCGAAAACTTTGTAAGTTTTGTGCCGTTCCTGATGAAAATGGTGGGCATAAAAAAGTTGGATGTGATGAGTGTGGGCATACTGGATTTAAAGGAAGGGTTCCTATTGCTGAGGTTGTAAGATTTAAGCTAGGATATGGAGGAGATTTTGAGAATCCTGCTGAGTATATGACTGTTGAGAAAGCTGCTATGGCTCAGTATTATGCTGGATTTATAACTCATGAAGATGCAACTGCAATTATTAGAGGGGAAGAAGTATGGTACGATTAGCAATTACTGATTTTGCTACAAAAGAGGAGAGTGAATACTTTTATGTAAATGAAGAGTATGAAACTTCTCAAAATATGTTTACATACTCTGCATTTAAAAAGTATAGTGCTTATTTGCCAAAAGAGGGTGCATATAGATTTTACTCTTTAAATATTTTATCAAAAAAATATCTAGATAATAATAGATTTTTAATCCATATAGCTGATGAAGAGTTTGTAATACTTTTTAATCATAAAACAATATATAGTGCAAAGATAAATGCAAATTTTATTACTGATGATATGATTAAATCTATTTTAATATCAAAACACATTACAATGCTTAGTAGTGGAGGTTCGCTTGATAGATTTTATTATGTGATTAATTCAAAATATAGAGCAGCTTTGGAAGTCATTCTTAAGCAAAATATTAAAAATGAACAAAAAGAGATTATTGCACAATCCTTGGGAAATGTTGATGATTTGGTTGTGGGCTTAAAAGAGCTTGATACTCCAAAATCACACACTTTGAAGTTGGCGATTTTGATTAGTTTGTTGGCTGGAAGTTTTTGGCTTAGTTTCTTTGGGCTTGATATGATAAAAGATAAATATCTTCAAATAGAGCCTTTGGATCCACTAAAACAAGAGATAAATTTTGAAGATAATTTTAAAGCAAGACAAGAAAAAACTCTAAATGATGTACAAAGTGAATATAATACTCTTACAAATTGCATAACAAATAAAGAGGATTTAAAATGATTAGTATAAGTAATGATTCATTAAAAAAGTACTCAAAATATATAATCGTATCTATTGTTGCATATACTATATTTTTTATGGCATCAACTGTTGTTGAGTACATAAAAGCTTATAAAGAGAAAGAGCAATTAACAAATACTTTACAACTAAAAAGAGATGAAACAACATCTTTAAAACAAAGAATAAATAACTTGAAAGATAAGACAAAATTTATACAAGAGGCTTATGTAAAAGAGGATGAGTTAAGAGTTCGAGTAAAAGAGATTTTTGATAGAGTATCTTTGCTAGATTACCAACTAAAGCTTTTAGATGTAAAAAATGAATGTATAGATAGACACATTCTTATTGTAAAATTAT
>CAYQFC010000214.1:0-2270 GCA_964416585.1 uncultured Aliarcobacter sp. | reverse complement strand
CTTTTAAAACTCTATGAAGTAAATCAAAAGCAATAGCACTTCTTGCATGTCCTAAATGAGAATTATCATAAACAGTTGGTCCACATACATAAATTTTTGCAATATTTTCTTTTAAAGAGGCAAACTCTACTTTTGTTTTTTTTGATGTATCGTAAAAATATATCTTTTTCATACTATTTAAATAGTGCCTCTAGGCTTGATGTATCCGTTGTTTTTTCTTCAGTTTCACCATTTTTATCATTTGAAATAATATTTTGTGTTCCACTTGAAGCTACTTCTATTAGCTCTATCTCATATTTTGTAAGCATTGAAGCCAGTCTTATATTTAAGCCATCTTTTCCTATTGCTTTGCTTTTTTGATCACTATTAATTGTAACAATAGCCTTACCTTTTTCACCATTTTTTGGCTCTACTTCTATTTTTACACTATTTACTAAAGCAGGACTTAAAGATCTTGCAACAAACATCTCAGGAATAGCTGAATACTCAATACAATCAATGCTCTCTTTACTTAATTGTGCAGAAACAGCATTTATTCTTACACCTTTAACTCCAACAATTGCTCCAATTGGATCTATTTGTTCGCTTATTGTGCTAAGTGCGATTTTAGACCTTGTTCCTGGAATTCTAGCACTTGCTTCAATAGTTATTTTTCCATCTTTCAACTCAGGAACTTCAAGAGCTAAAAGATTTTCTAAGAATTTTGGACTAGTTCTTGATAACTCAACAATAAGTCCTAAATTTTTATCAATATTCACACCTCTTACAACAGCTTTTAAAGTATCTCCAACTTTAAATTTTTCACCTTTTATTCTATTTTTTCTAAGTAAAACACCTTTAATTTCACCTATTTCAATAAAAGTACTATCATTTTTATCAACTCTTGAAACAACTCCAATTACAGTTTTTCCAACTTTTTCTTTATATTTTGCAAGAATATTATCTTCAACAAATCTTTGTAGTCTATACTCAAAATTGCTAGATAAAATTGTAGCTGCATTTCTTCCCATATTCTCAAATTCCAACTCATAGCTTAAGAAATCACCTATTTCTAAATCAGAGTTTATATCTTTTGCAGCATCTATACTTATATAATTTTCACTATTTATTACTGTTCCATCTTCATTTTTCTCATCGCCAAAAAGTCTTCTATCTTCATCGGCAATAACTTCAATTTTTTGTAAAAGAACTAATTTTTTATTTGTTCTATCAATTTTTGCATCAAAAACTAAACTATGGTCCACCATTTTTTGAGCAGTTTTAATTAAAGCCTCTTTTAATGCACTCTCAACATCATCAATTTTTAAGCCTTTTTCATAAGCAATTGAATCTAAAATATCTATTATTTTATCCATAATTATCCTTCATTTTTTTGACACTAAATTGTGATTGTGATTTTCAATGTTAAGTGTAGATAGTAATTTTATCGAAAATAGCCTTTTATAGAAATTAAAGCAATTTTTAAATAAAATATAGACTTAATTATAAAAAAAGGTTTAAATAAATGGAATTATTATTTGCAAGAAAAGAGTTAAATGAAAAGCCAAAAAAGGCTTCTTTTGAAAAGATTAAAGATGAATTAGAAAAAGAGAAACAAAAAATATTCTACTTTGACAAAGATAACTCACACAAAGATATGATGGCTTTAGTTGAAGCTTTAGAGAAGGCTGAATATAATGTTTATTTTAGAGAGATAAAATATGGTTTAGCTGATGATGAGTATATGTATGAGGTTCATGCACTTTAATTTTAAGTGCCTTACAAACTATGAGTAAAAAACTATTTATACAAACTTTAGGGTGTCAAATGAATGACACTGATAGTAAGCATATTCAAGCAGAACTTGAAAAACACAAGGGTTATGTAGCAACAAATAAGCTTGAAGATGCTGATTTGATTATTATAAACACTTGCAGTGTTAGAGAAAAACCTGTTCAAAAACTATTTTCTGAAATTGGTCAATTTAATAAAAAGAAAAAAGATGGTGCAAAAATTGGAGTTTGTGGATGTACAGCTTCACATTTAGGAAAAGATATTATAAAAAGAGCCCCTTATGTGGATTTTGTTTTAGGTGCTAGAAATATATCAAAAATTAAAGATGTTGTTGATGTAAAAGGCTCTGTTGAAGTATCTATTTCAAATGATGACTCACAATATGAGTTTGCAATTGCTTCAAACAATAGCTTTAGAACTAGTGTAAACATATCTGTTGGATGTGATAAGGAGTGTACATATTGTATAGTTCCAAGCACAAGAGGTGATGAGATATC
>CAYQFC010000213.1:0-2270 GCA_964416585.1 uncultured Aliarcobacter sp. | reverse complement strand
ATGGTATTACTCAAACAGATAAAATTATAATTGAAGGTTTGAGTAAAATAAATGAAAAAAGTATTGTTATTCCAAAAGATGTTAATAATTTATATATAAATAGCTTAAAAGAAGAAATAAAATGATAGCTCGTTTTTTTATAAATCATCCTATTTTTGCTTGGGTTATATCATTGATTATAATGCTGTTAGGAATACTTTCTATAAAAAATTTAGCAGTAGAACAATATCCTGATATTGCTCCTCCAACTATTGAAATAAGGGCTACTTACTCAGGAGCAACAGCTAAGGCTATTGAAAATAGTATTACTCAAATTATAGAACAAGAGTTAAGAGGATTAGATGGTTTATTATATTTTTCTTCAACAAGTGGTTCAAGTACTTCAACAATAAATGTTGTCTTTGAAAAAGGGATTGATCCTGATATTGCTCAAGTTCAAGTAAATAATAAAGTACAACAAATTTTACCAAGACTTCCAGAAGATGTTAGAAAAGAAGGAGTTAGTGTTGTAAAAGCTCAAACTGACTATTTAATGATACTTTCTATTCATGATGAACTAGGAAAATCTAGTGAAAATGATATTTCTGATTATATGATTAGTAATTTAAAAGATGGACTTGCAAGAGTAGATGGTGTTGGAGGAGTTGAACTTTTTGGTGCAGAATATGCAATGAGAATTTGGCTAGACCCTAAAAAATTAAAATCATATAATTTAATGCCATCTGATATAAATAAAGAAGTTACAATACAAAATACTCAAGCATCAGGAGGAAGTATTGGAGCAAGACCACACTTAAATGGTCAAGAGTTAAATGCAGATGTTGTATCAAGAACAAAATTAGAGAATGTAAGAGAGTTCGAAAATATTGTTATAAAAAGTAATAATGCTGGATCCAATGTACTTTTATCTGATGTTGCAAAAGTAGAAATTGGAAGTCAAGATTATTCATTTATATCAAAATTAAATGGTTATCAAGCAAGTGGAGTAGGAATTAAATTATCATCAGGGGCAAATGCAGTAGAAACGGCAAAAAAAGTTAAAGAGTATATATCTTCATTTGAAAATAATTTACCAAATGGTTACATAATCTCTTACCCTTATGATACAACTATTTTTATTGAAGCATCTATAAAAGAGGTTGTAAAAACACTTTTTGAAGCTATAGTTTTAGTTGTTATTGTGATGTTTGTTTTTTTAAATAGTTGGAGAGCAACTATCATTCCTGCTGTTGCTGTACCAGTTGTATTACTTGGAACATTTGCTATTTTAAACTTCTTAGGATTTACAATAAACTCTTTAACAATGTTTGCTATGGTTTTATCAATTGGTTTATTAGTTGATGATGCTATTGTTGTAGTTGAAAATGTTGAAAGAAATATGAGAGAAAAAAATCTGGGTGCAAAAGAAGCAACTATTATTGCAATGAGTGAAATAACAAGTGCTCTAATCGGTGTTGCAACTGTTCTTTCAGTTGTATTTTTACCAATGATATTTTTTAGTGGTTCAACTGGAATTATATATAAACAATTCGCTGTTACAATTATATCTTCAATGGTTTTATCAGTTGTTGTAGCAATAACTCTATCTCCTGCAATTTGTGCAACATTTTTAAAACCTCACAATCCAAATGCAAAAGATAGTGGTCCAATAGTATGGTTTAACAAAAAATTTGATAATTTAACTAGAAAATATAAAATGAGTATTTTTAATTTTGTAAATAAACCATTAAAATGGATGACAGCTTATGTTGCAATAATAGCTGTAACAATTTTATTATTTTTTAAATTACCAACAGGATTTGTACCATCAGAAGATCAAGGTGATTTGATGATTCAATTTACTCTTCCAGTTGGAGCTAGTGCAACTCGTTCTGAAAATGTTGAAAAAATAATAAGAGACTATTTTTTAAAAGAGGAAAAAAACAATGTTAATTCAATATTTACTATTGTTGGATTTACATTTACTGGAAATGGACAAAATGGTGGTTTAGGTTTTATTGAGCTAAAAAACTGGAAAGAAAGAGCTGGTAAAGAAAATAAAGCAGATGAAATTGCTCAAAGAGCAATGATAGTTTTTTCTGATAGCAGTTCAGAATATTTTATTAGAGATGCAGAAGTTTATGTGATGAATCCATCTTCTATTCCAGGGCTTGGAAATTCAGATGGTTTTGAGTTTCAGTTGCAAGCTGGAGCAAAAATGTCAAGAGAAGAGTTACTTAAAGCAAAAGATTCTTTATTAGAAACATTAAAATCAAGTGAAATAATAGTTG
>CAYQFC010000212.1:0-2272 GCA_964416585.1 uncultured Aliarcobacter sp. | reverse complement strand
AAATTTAGGTAAGATTATAATCAAATTTTTGTTAAAAAACCCAAAAAAAGGCAATTTTAGTGGATAACTTTATTTTAAAAAATGAGAATGCAATATATTATGAGTGTGGTTTCTCTTGTGATAATGTAATTTTTCTATCTTTAGGAAGTGAAAAATTTTTTATTACAGATGCTAGATATACTATTGAAGCAAAAGAGTATGCAAAAAATTGTGAAGTTATAGAAAGTAGCGATTTAATAGAGAGTTCGAAAGAAATTTTAAGAAAAAACAGTATTATAAAACTTATTTTTGATCCTTTAGATTTCTCATATGCACTATTTTCAAATCTTAAAAAAGATTTAGATATTTTATTTATTGAAAGCACTAATTTTTCTAAAACAAAAAGATTAATAAAAACAGATGATGAACTTAAACTACTTAAAAAAGCTAGTGTTTTAGGTAGAGTTGGTTTTGATAATTTTGCAAAACATATAAGAAAAAATGGTAAAAACAAAAGTGAAAAAGAGCTATATTTTGAAGCCTATAAATATATGTCACAAAAAGCAAAATATGATATATCTTTTAATCCAATAGTTGCAATAAATGAAAATGCAGCAAAACCACATGCTCTTCCTACATCTAAAAAACTACAAAAAAATGATTTAATTTTAGTTGATGCTGGAATAAAATATGAAAGATATTGCTCTGATAGAACTTGCACTAGTGTAGCAGATTTTGAAAACTTCAGTTTCAAAAGAGAGCAAAAATTCAAAGATAAAAAGCATCAAAAAATATATGATATAGTTTTAAAAGCTCAAGAGCTGACAATTAAAAATGCCAAGAGTGGCATGATGGCAAAAGATGTTGATAAAATAGCTAGAGATTATATCTCTAAGGCTGGTTATGGTGAGTATTTTGTTCATAGCACTGGTCACGGAGTTGGACTTGATATTCATGAATTTCCAAATATAAATAGTAAAAATGAGATGATTATTGAAGAAAATATGGTATTTACTATTGAACCTGGAATTTATATTCCAGATCTTTTTGGAGTAAGAATTGAAGATACAGTTGCCATACAAAATAGCAAAGCTGTGATTTTATAAAGATAAAAGAAGAGAAGTTTGAAAAAAAAATTAACAGAAGATTTAACACTTTTTTACTTTCCAAATTTTCCAAAAAGATTTAACACAACTTCAAATAAAAAACATAGTGTAACTATTGGAATTGGGGGAAATATTGGGGATACAAAAAAGATATTTGATAATTTTATCTTATGTTTAAAAAAAGATTTAAGATTTACTTTACTTAAAACTTCTCCTCTTTTAAAAAACCCTCCATTTGGTTTTTTAGAACAAAGTGATTTTTTAAATGGTATAATCTCGCTTAAAACAGATCTTTGCCCCTGCTCTTTTCTAAAAGCAATGCAAAGATATGAAAAAAAATTTGGAAGAAAACGATCCTTTCAAGATGCTCCTAGAACTTTGGATATAGATATAATATTTTTTGACAATAAAAAAATAAATAGAAAAAATCTTATTATCCCACATAAAAATTGGGCAAGTAGGGAATCTGTGATTATTCCTTTAAAATATATATAAAACTTTTTAAAGGTAAAAAATGAGCAAAAATAAAAAAGTAGTTGTAGGGATGTCAGGTGGAGTTGATTCATCTGTTACAGCACTCTTATTAAAACAACAAGGATATGATGTTGTTGGACTATTTATGAGAAATTGGGAGTATGGAATTAAAGGCAGCCAATGTCCTAATCGTATAGAGTTTGAAGATGCAAAAAAAGTTGGTGCATTAATAGGAATAGAGGTAATTGGAAAAGATTTTGTAAAAGAGTACAGAGATAGAGTTTTTGACGTATTTTTGGAAGGTTTAGAACAAGGTTTAACACCAAATCCAGATATTTTATGTAATCGTGAAATAAAATTTAATGTATTTTTAAATGAAGCAAAAAATATGGGTGCCGATATGATTGCAACTGGTCACTATGCAAAAATTGCAAAATACAAAGAGCATTTTGTACTTGATACCCCAAAAGATAGCTCAAAAGATCAAAGCTATTTTCTACATGCACTATCAAGCAAACAACTAAGTCATGCCATGTTTCCCCTTGGAGATTTAACAAAAAAAGAGGTTAGAGAAATAGCAAGAGCTCATAATCTTCCAGTTAGTGATAAAAAAGATAGCACAGGAATTTGCTTTATTGGTAATCAAAAATTTGATGAGTTTATTACTCAACACTTAAAAGCAATTCCAGGAGATATTATTGATGAAAATGGAA
>CAYQFC010000211.1:0-2275 GCA_964416585.1 uncultured Aliarcobacter sp. | reverse complement strand
AAATAAAAAATACATGTGGTTACTCAATAAATGCCTTAATTGATTTTGAAGATGAGTTTGAAATACTTCAACACTTAATTATTGGAAGTGAAGGAACTTTAGCATTTATCGAAGAGATAACTTATTATACAGTTGAAGATTTAAAAGACAAAGCAAGTGCCTTGATTTATTTTAAAGATATGAATGAAGCCTGTCATGCAGTTACAAAATTAAAATTAGCACGTGATTCTAAAGAAATTATTGTTGATGCAGTTGAACTTATGGATAGAGCAGCTTTAAGAAGTATTGAAAATGACCCTGTTATGCCAGAATTTATCAAAGATTTTGATGAAGATGTAACTGCACTTTTAATTGAAACACGAGCTTTAAGTGATGAAAAATTAAATATCCAAATAGAGCAAATTGAAGATTTACTAAAAGAGTTTGAAGTAAAAAGAAAGATTTATTTCACAAAAGATGAACAAGAATATAATCTTTATTGGAAAATTAGAAAAGGATTATTTCCAGCTGTTGGAGCAGTAAGAGTTACAGGAACAACAGTTATTATAGAAGATGTTGCTTATCCTATTGAAGTTTTAGCTGAAGCTACACTTGAACTTCAAGGCTTATTCCAAAAATATGGTTATAGTGAAGCTTTAATCTTTGGACATGCACTTGAAGGAAACTTCCACTTTGTATTTACACAAGATTTCTCTGATGTAAAAGAGGTAAAAAGATATGATGATTTAATGAATGAAGTTGTTAATTCTGTTGCAGTTAAATACCAAGGAAGTTTAAAAGCTGAACATGGAACTGGACGAAATATGGCTGCATTTATTGAAGTAGAGTGGGGTAAAGAAGCTTATAATATAATGAAAAAAATCAAATCATTGTTTGATCCAAAAGGTTTATTAAACCCTGGAGTTATAATAAATGATGATAAAGAAGCTCACTTAAAAAATCTAAAAACACTTCCAGCAACAAATGAAATAGTTGATAAATGTATTGAGTGTGGTTTTTGTGAACCAACATGTCCTTCAAATGAATTGACTTTAACTCCAAGACAAAGAATTGTAATAAATAGAGAAATCTCAAGACTAGAATCTATTGGAAATTATAAAGAAGCAAAAGAGTACAAAGAGTTATATCAATATGATGGAATAGAAACTTGTGCAACATGTAGTTTATGTTCAACTGCCTGTCCTGTAAAAATAGATACTGGGAGTTTAACAAAACATTTAAGAGCAGAGCAATTAACTTCTAAAGAAAAATCTATTGCAAATTTTGTAGCAAACAACTTTGGTATTACATTAAAAGGTATCAGATTTGGTCTTCATAGTGCTAATTTTATACACAGAACTTTAGGAACTTCTAATATGGAAGCTTTTACTAAAACTATGAGAGATTTAAGTAAAAATAAATTAGCAAAATGGTCAGTTTATATGCCAAAAGGAACAAATATAAACTTAAATTTTGAACAACAAGTAAAAGATAAAAAAGTTGTATATTTCCCTTCATGTATTAGTAGAACAATGGGATTAAATGATATGTCAAAAGAGGAAAAAGAACTCTTTGAAGTAACAATTGAAGTTTTACAAAAAGCTGGTTACCAAATCATCTTCCCTCAGAATTTATCAAATCTTTGTTGTGGAATGCCATTTTCTTCAAAAGGATTTAATGATGCAGCGCATACAAAATCAAGCCAACTTGAAGAGGCACTTTTAAATGCAAGTGAATTTGGAGAATATCCAATTTTATGTGATACAAGTCCATGTACTAAAAAAATGATGGAAAGTTTTTCTCATAAATTATCAATTTATGAACCAATAGAGTTTGCATTAGAGTTTTTAACAAAAGATTTAGAATTTACTCCAATTGATGAACCAATAACAATTCATACAACTTGTAGCTCAAGAAAAATGGGACTTGAAGACAAATTCAAAAAATTAGCAAATTTATGTTCAACAAATGTAATAGTTCCTGCTGATGTAAAATGTTGTGGATTTGCAGGCGATAGAGGATTTAATTTCCCAGAATTAAATGATTCAGCGCTTAGATATTTAAAAGAGCAAACAAATGGTGCTAAAATGGCATTTTCTACAAGTAAAACTTGTGAAATAGGATTGAGTGAAAAATCTGGGCTTGATTATAACTCTATTTTTTATCTAATAAATAGAGTTACAAAAGAAAGGAGTTAAAAATCTTTATTCCTTTCAAACTTGATATTTACATTTTTTTTGGTAAAATATCTCTTTTATCAAAGAAAGGATTCTCAAAATGCACAAATTTCTACTAG
>CAYQFC010000210.1:0-2284 GCA_964416585.1 uncultured Aliarcobacter sp. | reverse complement strand
GATTTAAATAAAATTTTAAAGTAGCTTTTAACCATAAAATTATTATGGCATTTTGCAATATTTCTTTATATTTTCAACTTTATTGGCTAATATAATCTAAAATATATTTAAGAGGCAAATTATGAAATCAAGTGAAGCTATAAAAATATTTGAAGATAAAAAAGTGCGAACTCTTTGGGATGAAGAGAGTGAAAAATGGTATATCTCTATTGTAGATGTTGTAGAGATTTTGACTGAAAGTCCAAATCCTAGAAAATATTGGAGTGTCTTAAAAACAAGACTTAAAAAAGAAGGTAGTCAGTTGACTACAAATTGTAGTCAACTGAAAATGAAATCATCTGATGGAAAATATTATAAAACAGATGTCGCCGATACAGAGCAGCTTTTTAGGCTTATTCAATCTATTCCATCACCAAAAGCAGAGCCTTTTAAACTTTGGTTGGCAAAAGTAGCAAAAGAGCGATTAGATGAGATGAGTGACCCTGAACTAAGCATTGACAGAGCTTTAAAACAATATTTAGAGCTTGGATATAGTCAAAATTGGATAAACCAAAGATTAAAAAGTATAGAAATACGAAAAGAGCTAACAGATGAGTGGCAAAGAGTTGGTGTAAAACAAGGCACAGAGTTTGCAACTCTTACAGATATTATTACAAAAACATGGGCCAATAAAACTACAAAAGAGTATAAAATTTTAAAAGGTCTTAAAAAAGAGAATTTAAGAGACAATATGACAAATACAGAACTTATTTTAAATATGTTGGCAGAAGCTTCAACAAAAGATATAAGTGAAGCTATAAACCCATCAAATTTTGAAGAGAGTAAACTTGTTGCAAAGCAGGGTGGAAATGTTGCAAAAGTTGCAAGAGCTGAACTTGAAGCAAAAACAGGGAAAAAAGTTGTAACAAATCAAAATGCGAAAAAGTTTATAGAGAATAAACCATAAAGAGAAATAATAATTTATAAGTGATATAACTATTAGCTAATAAAAGTTTAAGTACAATAGTTACTTAATATAATTTATTTCTACTTATCATAAGATTTTCAACAAAAGGGTTATTTAAAGATTATGAACAAAATAGTTTTATCGCAAGCTTTAAAATTTAAAGACAATATACCTTCAAACAATCAAATCAAAATCTTAATTGAAGAAATAAAAAAATACCAAAAAGATAATGAATTATATTTTTTTGATACTAAACATAGACAAAAACCTGAAATTTTGAATGAAAAGGATTTTTTTAAATTTTTATCAGATATTAATGAATTAAAAATAAATAATTTCGAAGATATTGAATTTTTACTTGAAGAATCAATATCACGAAAAGATAGTATTCTAAAAACTGGAGATAGCAAAGAGTATTTTGCAAAAGTTTTTGATAAAGTTATTTTATTTCAAATAAAAGATGAAAAACCTATTTTATACAAAAATTTAGAAGATATTAATTTTGATAAAAATAAAAAAATTTTAGCAGTTGAAAATGGAGAGACTTTTTTAAATATTTTTAATACTATGTCAAAATTTGGTTTTGAACAATTTATATATTTAAGTGGATATCCAAATATTTTGACAAAGAATTTTTTATTAGATAAGGATGTTGTCTTTTTTTTAGATTATGATATAGAAGCAATTAAAATTTATGACAGCATTAAATGTAAAAGTAAAAAGTTTTTTAAATTTCCTGATATTGAAAAATATTTTGAAAATAAAACTATTTTAAATAAAAAACTTTATTTAAAGCAAAGAAACTATCTTCAAGAAAAACATCCTGAATTACAATGGTTAATTAATCTTATAAAAAAACATAGTGGAGTTTTAGAACAGGAGATATTTAATTGAAACATTCTGATTTAATAACTTTGATTTATAAGCACAGAGATTTAATTGATAGGGCATTTAATGGAGAATTAATAGAAAATATTCCTAAAGAATTATTAAAAGAGATACCAATATTTCAAGAAGTTGCAAAAAGATATGAATTAAATGATAGTTATATACAATTTGCTAACACAATGTTAAAGCGAGTTGATGCAAATTATCGTTTTGGTGATTACAATGATGAAATAAAACTTTTAATTGAACAAAAAGAGTTATATCAAGAAACCAAAGATAAAATTATTCTAAATAGAATGAAAAGTTTGGTTAGAACACTTTATAAAAAAATTGAGCAAAGGGATATTTTAATAAATGCAAGAATCAATGATATTGTAAATGACAATGATTTAAGTATTGAATTAATAATTAAAGATGCATTAGAAATTGATGCTAGAATCACTGAATTAA
>CAYQFC010000209.1:0-2297 GCA_964416585.1 uncultured Aliarcobacter sp. | reverse complement strand
AATTGAGCATATTGGAGAAGTTGCATCTAAAATGATTTGCGAAAAATTTGGACTTTCTTTAGTAGATGCTAGTTTTGAAGAGCTTATAAATGTAGATGGAATTGGCGAAAAAATGGCAAACTCATTTTTGGAGTTTATGAGAGTAAACAGAGATTTTGTGGTAAAGCTTTTTTTTATAATAGATCCAGTAGTAAATATAAAAGAGGAAGCAAAAGATAATATTTTTAAAGGTAAAACCGTTGTAATAACAGGTTCTATGAGTAAAAGTAGAGATGAGATGAAAAACTTTATGGAAGGTTTGGGTGCAAAAGTTTCAGGAAGTGTATCAAAAAAAACCGATTTTGTTATATATGGAGCTGATGCTGGAAGTAAATATGATAAGGCTTTGGAGCTTGGAATTACTCTTTTAACCGAGGATGAGATGAACCAAAAAATATAAAAAGAGTGGGTTTATTCATAAACTTCCACTCTATCTCTTCCACTATTTTTTGCTTTATACAGAGCAATATCGGCATTTGAAATAAGAGTATCGCATAACCTTATCTCTCTTTTGTAACTTGCAACACCAATGCTTAAAGTTACTGTTTCAAAATAAGTTGTAAAACTATATTGTTTAATTTCATTATTTAGTTTTAAAGCTAGTTGATATGCACCTTCTTTTGTTGTTTCTGGACAAATTATCAAAAACTCTTCTCCACCCCATCTTCCTAAAATATCAGTTTCTCTAATATTGCTTTCTAAAACTCTTGCTGTCTCTTTTAAAACATCATCACCAACTTGATGCCCAAAATTATCATTTACTTTTTTGAAAAAATCAATATCTATTAAAATTATTGAGAAAGTTTTATTGTATCTTTTGGCTTTGTTTAGCTCTTCTTGTAAACTTGAGTCTAGTTTCACACGATTATATATATTTGTTAATTTATCGGTAATTGATAATTTTAAAAGTTCTTCATTTTTTATTGATAGCTCTTTTGTTCTTTGTGCTACTTTCTCTTCAAGAGAATTTTGATACTCTCTAATAGATTTAGACATATGCATAAAAGATTCTGAAAGCTCAGATACTTCTAGTATATTACTATTTATAAAAGATATTTCATCATATTTTCTATCTTCAATTTTTCTACTTTCTAAAGATAATTTATGAATTGGTTTTACAATAACAGAAGCAAAATATAGTATTAGAGGAATCATAATTAATCCAGATAATAAAAATAGTGCAATTAGTTCATATGTTTGTGCATTGTAAGGTTCCATAGCTTTTTTATAATCTGTAAATAAAATTAGTAAACTATCATCAGATAGGTTTTTCACTTTATTTGCTTGAACTATATATTTTTTATCTTGAATGTGGATAGTTTTGGCATTTTCAAAATCATCAAAGTTTGGATTGTTTTTCAAAAAATCATTAAGAATATCGCTATTTTTTGTCAAAGAAGATATTGTAAAACCACTTTTATTTATTAAAAATATATCCATATAATTTGTATCAACAAAGTTGTTAAATATAGTTTTAAAATCATCAACTAAAACATCAATTGATACTACATTTTTACTATTTTCTAGCTCTTTTGAGTATGTAATTCCAAAAGTATCTATATGTGAAAATTTATAAGGATCAGTTTTTATTGAGTTTGTGCTTGAAGTGGCTAATTTATACCAAGGTCTTAAAGTTGGATTGTAGCTACTTGTCTCCTCTTTTTTTGTAGTAATTTCAAGTTTATCATTAAATAAAATAACATCTCTTTTTGATAAATCATTACCATCGATTTTTATAAGCAACCATCTATCAGAGGCTAAAGCTTGGTAATTTTGTCTTAAATCTTTATCTATATCTAAATTAATAATTTCATAAAAACTACCATCTTTATAGCCAGTATAAATTGCATAAAGAGTTTTTTGTGCTTTTAAAGTATTTATATATAGTTTAAAATTTTTCTCTTGGTCAAACTTTTCTATCTTATTTACTGTACTTAAAAGTTCAATTGTATTGAAATAGTTTTTTTTACTATTATTAATCTCTGTTTGTACACTAAAAGAGATTGTTTTTAGTTTTGAATCAAGATTTTTTATTGAAAGTTCTTTATCTATATAGAAAAGTTGTACACCTAAAATGGCTATTAAAATAAAAGCCATAAAAGTAAATATAGTTAAGACAGTTGTCTTAAGATGAAATTTTTTGTTATTTATTAATGTTTCTTGCATTTTATCTCCCGTAAAATATCTTATATTCTACTTTGTTGTATATTAAAAATAAATTATTTTTCTAAAAAAAATATTATTTTTTAAATAAATAA
>CAYQFC010000208.1:0-2297 GCA_964416585.1 uncultured Aliarcobacter sp. | reverse complement strand
AATAGATTTTGATTTTTTTATAAATTTATATGAAGATAAAGATAGTTTTGAAGAGATTTCAAAACCATTTTTAGAGGATTATTTTGGGGAGCTGAAGCTTTTGCAGGATTATTTATAGCTATAAACTTTGTTTATAAATACTAAATAAATCTATTTTTTGAACTCCATAGCTATTTAAAAAATCTTGTTGTTTTTCATATAAAATATCCAAAATCTCTTTTTTGTCATCAGCAAAATGTACTTCTCTATGACAATTTGGGCATAAGGTTGTTATATTTTCTACAATATCCAAACTAAAATCAAAGTTTTTTTGTTGAAACATTGGTATTAAATGATGTCCTTCAGTATAGTTATTGCCTCCCGATAAAAAAGTATTATGTTTTTCATTTATTGCACAAATAAATTTATCTCTTTTTTTAGCCTCATCTATTATCTTATAATCTCTCTTTGTTCTTTTTTTACTAATATTTGTTTCATTAAAATATTGCTCATTTTGAGTTCCAAACATATCTTCATAATCAATATTTTTATAAAGATATTGTATATGTTCATACATTTCTTCATCTATTTTTAGTTTTTCTTTTTCTCTTTTTAAAATTTTTAAGTCCACTAAAGAGTTTATTACCCAAGTATTAAATTTTTCATATTTTGACGAATCTACTTTATACTCTTTAATATCATTTAAATTTTTACTAGTTAAATAGTCTCTTAAATCTTCAAAATTTACAATTCTTACCAAAGAAGATTTTATAAATTTTGTATTAATTTTGCTATTATCCAATAATATTTTAAAAAGAATCCTAAAAGGATATAGATTTAAACTTTTAACATTTGGGGTTGCACTATTTGGGTAAGCTGTATTATCTAACTGATTTAACAAGATTTTTCTACACTCTAAAAAATCCTTATTTTTATATTTTTTTAAAAAAATATTTCCTTCAATACTCAAAGATAAATTATAGTTTTTATCTCTATATATAAAACCATAAAAAAGTAATGGTTTATAAAAGTGTGTATCCAAACTATCATTTGGAGTTTCATTATAATTATCTTCTAGGTATTTTTTTATATTAGCTCTAAAAAAGCTCTCTTTTACATAGCCTTGCTCTTTTGAAAACTCTTTTATAAACGATAAAACACCTATGCTTCTACTGTTCATTTTGCTATTATCACCAATAAAAGAGTCAAAAGCTTTTCCATTTCCAGGACCTTGCCAAAAAATATCACTCATATTAATCCTTTGGAATAGTTTTTAAAATCTCATCTATTAATTTTGGCGGGATTGCTTCGCCTATTACTTCTCTTATTAAATTTTCACTAGCCCAAGGTGCAGGTTTCCACTCCTTTGGTAAACCTGTCAAAATAAAAATCTCTTTTAAGCTTAAAACTCTAGCATCGCTATAAGTTCCATCTTCTTTTAATCTTCCAGGATGAACATTGTTTTGAGAAGATACAGAGCCATTTGCCATTGTTATTGTTGGAGCTGGTTTATCCCATTCTATTCTTTTATATGTTGTAGCAAAACCTTTTATTTTAGTTCCATCTTCTTTTTTAGGATAATAAATTTCATTGTTTAGTGCTGTTTTTCCAGTTGGCGTATGTTTTAGCCATAAAATATGTCTAGGATTATGCTTTTTTGCATAGTGATAAGGTATATTTGTAGTTTCTCCACTCTCTAGTGTTGGTAAATGTTCTATTGCTTCTCTTACAGTTATTTGTTTTTGCTCTTTTGGAAACTCCCAAAGCCTGTTTTTTGAGATTAAAAAAATAGCTCTTTTTCTTGTTTGCGGTGTTCCATAATCTGCAACATCTACTATTTTATAGTTTATAAAATACTCTTTTAACTCTTGTTTTAAAAAATCAACAATTTTTATTTTTTCGTTATTTACAAGAATAGAAGCTTTTAAAACACCTATTACATTTTCAATAATTATATATTTTGGGTTTAACTCTTTTATCATTTTAACTGCATATTTTATAAGTGAGTTTCGTGGGTCATTCTCTTGCATTTTTCCAGCTACACTCATTCCTTGACAAGGTGGAGTAGCTATTAAAAATTCACAATTTTTACTCTTTGCCTCTTCTAAAACTTTTTCAAAAATCTCTTTTTTTGTAATATCTCCACAAACAACTTTTGTGTTTGGATGATTATATTTATAAAACTCAGCTCTTTTTTCTAAAAGTTCATTTGCAACTACAATATTTATATTGTGATTTTTTATATATGTTTCAGCAATCCCAACATTGCTAAACAAAGATAGACCATTCAAGTTTTTTCCTTTTAAATTTTTTGTATT
>CAYQFC010000207.1:0-2301 GCA_964416585.1 uncultured Aliarcobacter sp. | reverse complement strand
TCAAAGATTTTTTAGGTTTTGCTGGGAAATCATTTGTCATAATCTCTCCAACTATTTGTGTATTTTTATAGTTATGTGGTAAAAGAAGCAGTTCAACTATTTTTTTATTCTCTTCAAGTTTATATAAAGTAGTTGTAAGTAGTTCATCTTTTTTTGTTTCTAAATCAAAGTTTTGGATAGTAAGAGTATTTATTAAACTTGTAATATCTTTTTTCTCCATCAACTTTAAAGCAGCTAATGATGGATTTAAGCTATCTATCTTTTTTAGATTTTCATCTACAAATTTTAGCTGCTCTTGCAGATTTTCAAGATTTTTAATATTGTTTTCTATCTTCTTATCTATAAGTGTAACAGTTCTTGATTTTATATCAGATATTTGCAAATCAATATTTTTTAGCTCCAGCTCTTTTTGTTTCTTAACATCATCAAGAATTTTTTCATGTTCATTTTGCACAAATGTTAGAACTTTTAAAATCTCATTTTTTGCTTCTTCATTTGAAATAGCCTCACTTTTTATCTCTAAAAAGTTTTTTAAACCTTTTGCAACAGATATATTTGAAATCTCTGAAGTTTTATCTTGTAGGTTTTTTTCTATATCAACAAACAAAGTTGTTAATTTTTTTTCTAAAATTGTTGCATCATCTACTGAGTTTTTATTTGTATTATTTAATCTATATTCACCAATTTCAAATAAAGCTTTTGCCTCATAAATAGGCGTTTTTGTATAAGCATAAACTCCAGCAATTGCTGTAATTGCAAAAGTAAAAATAGCTATAAAAACTCTTTTTGCCCATATTGTTTTAAACAATTCCCTTAAATCTATCTCATCTTCATACTGTTTTTGATTTTCTTGCATAATCCAACTCCTTTGCCTTAAAAGTTTGGATTATAGCCAAAAAATTATTAATCCTTTGAAAGGACAAATTTATCATTGTTTCTTATAAAATTTAAGAAAAATACCACAAAAATTGAAAGTATAAAACCTGTTACAAAAGCAACAGCTATAATCAAAGATTTTTTAGGTTTTGCTGGAAAATCGCTTATTAAATAATCTCCAACAAGTTTTGCATTACTTAAATTTTGTTCTGTTTTTTTGAAGCTTAATGTATCTATTTCTTCAGTTAATTGAGAAATTTTTGTTTGTAACTCAATATTTATCTTATCTTCAAGCTTTCTTATTTGTTCATTTGATAGGTTTAATTTCTGATTTTCTAAGTTTTTAATATCAACATTTAATATATTTGCTTTTTTATTTTCCAAATCTTTTATTGTTACATTTATAATATTATTTTTCTTATTTTCTAAATCTTTTATATTAACTGAAGATAAATTCTGCTTTTTATTTTCCAAATCTTTTATTTTTATAGTTGTAATATTCTCTAATTTATACTCCAAACTAGGAATTGTCTCATTTTCTAAAACTTCTTTTTGAAGCTCCAAATCTTTTATCTGATTTTGTGCATTTGTTATTAAATTTTGATAATTTAACATCTGTACAGATGCAATCATAGATGTTGAACTATCTTGTTTTTCTATATTTTTATTTATATTGTCAAGCTCTTTCATATATTTTTCTAAGCTTTTTGTATAAAAAGATATTTTATCTTCCAAAGATTTGATTTTTGAGTTTGATAAAAAAGCTATATGAGTTTTTAGTTTTGGGATTTCTTGAGTATTTAAAAGATTTATCTCTCTATCTACATTTTCAATATTTTGATTTCTTAAAATTTTTATCTCTCTATCGATATTTACTAAATCTTGAGATTTTATATTTGCTATCTCTTTTTCTATATTCTTAATATTTTGTTCTCTTAATATTGCTATTTTTCTATCAATATTCTTTAGTTCTTGCTCTTTTAAAATCTCTATTTCAGATTTTATATTTTTGATATTTATATTATTTATAAAATCAATCTCTCTTTTTTTATTTAAAATTGTATTATCAAGTATAACTTCATACTGTTTTATACTCTCTTGCGAAGAGTCTTGAATAAATTTTAAAACTTCTTTATTTTTATTAAGAGCTATTTCATTTGTAAGAGCAGAAGTAGTAATTTCTAAAAAGTTATCTAAACCTTTTATTTGCTTAACCGAGCTTACCCCCCCCATTTTTTCAAATTTCTCATAATCGAATATTGGATTTTCAATATCAAAAATAACTTTTATTTTTTGCTCCAAAGCACTAATATTTTCAAGTTGCTCTTTATTTATATATCCAATTTCAACAAATGATTTCACTTCATAAGTAGGTGTTTTTGTATAAGCATAAACTGCTGCAAGTATTGTAATTGCAAAAGTAAA
>CAYQFC010000206.1:0-2301 GCA_964416585.1 uncultured Aliarcobacter sp. | reverse complement strand
AGTGATGAATAAAAACTTCTTTCCATTAAGAGCAAAAATAAATCCAACAATCTATGCTTACAAACTTATAGATGTAAAAAACAAAGAGAATCTTCTAAAAGTTGGATATACAGACAGAGATGCAAAAACTAGAGTAAAAGAGCAAATAGGTGCAACTCATTTAAAATTTGAAATAGTTTTAGAAACAGAAGCTATAAAAGAAGATGGCTCTACATTTAGCGACCACGATGTCCATAGATTTTTAAAAACAAAAGGTTTTGAAAATATAGAGGGAGAGTGGTTTAAATGTAGTTTAAATGATATAAAATCAGCAATTTTACAAATAAAAACTGGCAATGAAAATATTCAAAATCGTACACAAAACTTTGGTTTAAGACCTGAACAAAAAGAGGCAATAGAAAAAACTTCACAATATTTCAAAAACTATATTTTTGAAAATCCAAACAAAGCACCACATTTTTTATGGAATGCAAAAATGAGATTTGGTAAAACTTTTACAACATATAAATTAGCACAAAAAATGAACTGGAATAAAATTTTAGTTCTTACATTTAAACCAGCTGTTCAAAATGCTTGGCAAGAGGATTTAAATTCTCATGTAGATTTTGTAAATTGGCAATTTATATCAAACAATTCTCTTGGTTTTGAAGAGATTGATAGTAAAAAACCGTTTGTATGTTTTGGATCTTTTCAAGATTATTTAGGAAAAAATAGCGTAGGTGGAATAAAAGCAAAAAATGAGTGGGTACATAGTATAAATTGGGATTGTGTTGTGTTTGATGAGTATCACTATGGTGCTTGGAGAGAGAGTGCAAAAGAGCTTTTTGAAGCAGAAGATGATAAAAAAGAGAAAATATATGCTCAAGGCGAAGGAATAGAGTATTTTGATGAAGATATTATGCCAATTACAACAAAAGCTTATTTGTATCTATCAGGAACACCTTTTAGAGCTATTGAATCAGGCGAATTTATAGAAGAGCAGATTTATAACTGGACATATAGCGATGAACAAAAAGCAAAAAATAGCTGGATAGGAGAGAATAATCCTTACAGTTCACTTCCAAGAATGGTAATGCTAACTTATCAACTACCTGATCAGATAAAAGAGATAGCCTTAGGTGGAGAGTTTAATCAATTTGATTTGAATATATTTTTTTCTGCTAGTGGTGAAAAAGAGAATGCAAAATTTTTATACGAAAATGAGGTTCAAAAATGGCTTGATTTAATTCGTGGTTCATTTAGTGAAACTTCAATAGATAGTTTAAAACAAGGTGCAAAAAAACCACCATTACCATTTTCCGATGCCAATCTTTTGGATATTTTGACTCATACTTTTTGGTTTTTACCTACTGTTTCATCTTGCTTTGCTATGAGTAATCTAATGAAAAAAAGAAATAATATTTTCTATCATGATTATGAAATAGTAGTTGCAGCTGGAAGTAGTGCTGGAATTGGTGTAAAAGCACTAGAACCTGTACAAAAAGCAATGAGCAAAAATCCACTCAAAACCAAAACAATAACTTTATCTTGTGGAAAACTTACAACTGGAGTTTCTGTTAAGCCTTGGAGTGGTATTTTTATGTTAAGAAATACATCTAGTCCTGAAACATATTTTCAAGCAGCTTTTAGAGTACAAACACCTTGGACTATTAAAAATCCAGAGGGAAATAATCCAAATAGAGTTGATATTTTAAAACAGGAGTGTTATGTTTTTGATTTTGCTCCTGAGAGAGCTTTGAGACAAATAGCTGAATATAGTACAAGATTAGACATAAATGAAAGTAACCCAGAAAAGCAAGTTGCACAGTTTATAGAGTTTTTACCAGTTCTAGCTTATGATGGAAGCTCTATGAAGCAAATAGATGCAGCTGGGATTTTAGATATTGCAATGAGTGGAACAACAGCAACACTTCTTGCTAGAAGATGGGAGAGTGCTTTGCTTGTAAATGTGGACAATAATACACTAGCAAAAATTATAAAAAATGAAAATGCTATGAATGCTTTGATGAATATTGAAGGATTTAGGTCTTTAAATAAAGATATAGAAACTATTATAAACAAATCTGAAGCTGTGAAAAAAAAGAAAAAAGAAGCAAATGAAAAAGAGCTTACTGCAAAAGAGAAAAAAGAGCTAAGTGATGAAGAAAAAGAGTATAAAAGCTTAAGAAAAAAAATACAAGAAAAACTTATAAAATTTGCAACTAGAATACCTGTATTTATGTATTTGACAGACCATAGAGAGAGGTCTTTAAAAGATATTATTGTAGAGCTTGAACCAGCACTTTTTAAAAAAGTAACAGG
>CAYQFC010000205.1:0-2335 GCA_964416585.1 uncultured Aliarcobacter sp. | reverse complement strand
AATAAGTTTTTCTTATTCATTTTAAATTAAGTTATCTTATATAATAATCACAAAAAATATTTGGAGAACAATATGAATACATTTGATAAAATAAGAGCTTTTTGTAGACCATTTAGAGTAGTTTTGGGTTTAGTTTTAATAGCTATTGGAGTTTATACTGGAAATGAGTGGTTTTATTTGGGAGTTATTCCATTAGTTGCTGGACTTATGGATTTTTGTCCAATTTGTAAATTTAGTGGAAAATGTACACCGAAATTTAAAAAATAGAAGAGTTTAAGAGGTAAATTTACTTCTTAAACTTAACTATTATCATACCTGCAAATTTATTATCTTTATAAAACTCTGCTCTATATTCACTATTCTTAGTATCTATTGAATATGCATTTTGGATATCATCTTTTGTCAATTTTATATCATCTTCACTTTCAACTCCAGCTTTGCTATATCCAATAATATTTACTCTAAAATCTGATTTTTCAATTTTAAAACTATCTTCTACTTCTATTATTTCACCCAATTTTGTATCAATAATTTTTCCATCTACTTCAATTTTTATAGGATTATTTGCAGAATATATCTCAAAAGTTTGCGGTGTTAAGGTAGTTAGCTTTTGATTTCCAATATAAACTTCAAAAGAGTTTTTTATAGCTTTCACATTTCCTAAAGTATGTTCAAATTCAAAATTATTTCCACTATTTTTCATAGGAAAAAATCTTAAGTCATTTTTAATATCTGCAAGATCTATTTTTATATTATTATTTATCGTTAAAGTTCCAAAATCCAATACTAATTTTTGCATCTCTTCATAGTTATTTAATTCAAAATCTTTCTCAAATTTTATATCCATAACATTCATAAACTCTTCAATAGATTTTAGCTGATAGATTACTTTATGAGTTAAATCTGTGATGTTTTTACTAGTTTCAATTGCAAATGCTGGTTTTTTGTTTGTAACCGCAAAGTAAGTTAAAGATAGTTGTTGCTCTTCATCTTTTGCTTTTGTTTCAGTATTTTTTACACCAAAATAGTGAAAATCTTGAAACAATTTATCGTTATTTAAAGCATCTCTTACTCTTGAAGCAATTTCATCAAGATTTCCAAATTTTTCTAAAGTATGAATTTTTTCTTGATCAATAATTGTAGCTTGTCCCCAAGCCTTTGGATTAAAAATTGCATTTTCATAATTTACTCTATAAAAACCATGTCCGTCATGTAGGTTTAAAACTAAATCAACTTTTTTATCTGTAATTAGTTTTTTTATCTTTTTTATATTTTTTATATCAGGATCTTTATCTTGTATTTTACTAAATTTTCTATTCATATCTTTATAAATACCTCTAGTATTTGCCATCATACTATCAATATTTACACTAGGTGCCACCCAAACACTACCTTTTGTAATTTTATAATGCTTTTCAAAAAATGCTGGTGCAAAGTAACCACCTGGTTCATCTCCGTGGATTCCACCAATTATTAATAAAGTATTGCCCTGCTCTTTTGCCTCTTTTTTGTATAGAGTAAACTCTTTATTTGTATTTGCATAAATATTTGAAATAAACATAAAAAAGATAATTAAAAATCTCATAAATCTCCTGTAAATTTTCTTATTAAAAAAATGGTTCATATATTAGCAAAAGCTTATTTATATGATGTTTAAATCCTTTATATCTATTTATGCTAGAATAATTTTTAAAAAATTGGATAAAAAATATGAAAAATAATTTTATAAAAAATATTGATACATTTGAAGAGTTTATAAATTTATCTGACTTTTCATTTGTTAATAGTTTAAATTGCGACCCAAATTCAAGCTTGGTAAATAATAGCAAAAAAGTTAGAGAAATTTTTAGTGGACACTATGTTTTAGTAAGTCCAACACCAATTCCTGAGCCAATTTGTATAGCATATTCTAAAAGATTTTTTGAAGATTTAGGCTTAAATAAAGATTTAATAAATTCAAAAGAGTTTATTAATCTATTTTCAGGAAATAAAAATATTTTATCTTGGGCAACTGGATATGCTCTTTCTATTTACGGCACTGAATACTATGCACAATGCCCTTTCCAAACGGGAAATGCATATGGAGATGGAAGAGCAATATCTGTTTTGGAAGCAGTAATAAATGGTAAAAGATTGGAGTTCCAACTAAAAGGTGGTGGGAAAACCCCATATTGTAGAGGTGCTGATGGAAGAGCTGTTTTAAGATCAAGTATTAGAGAATTTTTGGCACAAGAGCATATGCACTCTTTAGGTATTCCAACATCAAGGTCTTTGACTTTGTTTACAAGTAAAAAAGAGCAAGTAAAACGACCTTGGTTTAAAAATAATTCATATT
>CAYQFC010000204.1:0-2348 GCA_964416585.1 uncultured Aliarcobacter sp. | reverse complement strand
ACATCTTTTTCCCAAGCTCTTAAAGTCAAATCTCCAAGAACTTTTAGCTCTCTTAATTGTGCTTCATCAGATGCATCAGCTAAACACCCAGGTCTTAAACTATCTCCTAAAGATAGTGATACATCATACTTTCTACAAATATCTAAGATTTTATCAAAAGCTGTATAAAATGGGTTCTCTTTGTGATAGTGCATCATCCAAGCAGCCATTAAGCTTCCACCTCTTGAAACTATTCCCATCTTTCTTTTTGCAATATGTGGCATAAATTCAAGTAAAAATCCAGCATGAATTGTAAAGTAGCTAACTCCTTGTTTTGCTTGTCTTTCAATCACTTCTAGCATTTTTTCTATACTTAAATCTTCTATTTTGTCTTTTACATCATGTAAAATCTGATAAATTGGAACTGTTCCAATAGGAACTGTTGAGTGATTTATTACAGCTTCTCTTATTTTGTCCAAATCCCCGCCTGTACTTAAATCCATAATTGTATCAGCACCATATTTTAAACAAACATCTACCTTTTCTATCTCACCTTCAATGTCACTTACTATTGCTGAACTTCCAATATTTGCATTTATTTTGCACTTTGAAGCAATTCCAATAGCCATAGGAATTTGATTTGTGTGATTTACATTTGCAGGAATTATAAGTCTTCCACGTGCAATTTCACTTCTTATAAATTCTGGCTCTAAATTCTCAATTTTTGCAACATACTCCATATGTGGAGTTATAACTCCTTGTTTTGCATAGTGCATTTGAGTTCTTACCTTGTCGTTTTTATGCTCTTCTAACCATTTTTGTAAGTTTTCTATTTTATTTTCCATTTTCTTTCCCTTATCTTTTTGAAAAACCAGTTAATTCTTTATGTATTTTTGCTGGAAATACAAAAGATGCCAAATGAATATCAGAACTATAATATTCCATATTTTCTAGAAAATCTGCTCTATGCAGATTTAAATCAGCTGTTGGATGATATTTTTTTGACCCTAAAATCATAGTTGAGTGCGAAAAACTATATGGCATAGCTATCCAAAAGTTATTTCCAAGAAGAGTTAAATCTTTTTTTAAAATATCAAAGTTTTGGAAATATGATTTGCTTGGAGCGACGAATAATCCATCATCTTTTAATACCCTAAATATATTTGCTACTAATTTTAATTCAAGATTAATGTCACTTAAAATTACTACATCAGCACTTTTATTTTCAAGTTTTTCAAGTTCTAAAATATCAAAAAAAACAATATTTGACTCTTTTTTATGTTTTTCTAACTCATTTTTTAACTCAATACCAACTGTTCCAAAAACAAAAACCTCTTTTGCTTCATAGTGTGTACACAGTGGAATATGAGCAGTCATCTCTGCTAATATTTTGTTTTGTTGCATTTTTTTGCTCCTAAAATTATAAAATTGTTTTTTATTGCTTGTAGAAATTTTGGGCAAAAAAAAAGGTACTTTCAAATTGAAAGCACCTTTTTATATATTAAATTTGTTTATTAAGATTTTTTTCTAGATAAATTTAATTTTTAAAATTCGCTTCCTACGATGGTATTAACCAACAGGTTCAAAGGGTCAGGTTTTACCTTCTCAACACATTTAAGTGTCCCCCCGCAATAAAAACAAAATTGTAGCACAATATTTTAAAATTAAATCTTATTTCATGGTTTTATATAGATTTGAAGTTATCTCTATCTCTTCTTTAGAGGCTTTTCTTCTACAAGAGATAAATCCTTTTTCTCCATTATCAATTATTGTTGGATAAACTGTTGCAAATACCCAATAAAAATCGCCATTTTTTGTTGCATTTTTTACATAACCAGTCCAAATTTTACCACTTTTTACAGTTTCCCAAAGGCTTTTAAATGCCTCTTTTGGCATATCAGGATGTCTTACAATGTTGTGTGGTTTTCCTATTAACTCTTCCACACTATATCCAGCAATTTCACAAAAATCATCACTTGCAAAAGTTATTATTCCCTTTTCATTTGTTTGGCTTACCAAAAAAGCATAATCATCTAAAACTATCTCTTTGCTCATTCTATACTCCTATATTACTTTTTTAGTTTTAGCATCAGCTAATAAAATTTGTGCCATTTTTAAAGTCTCTTCTGAAATAGAGTTTACTTTTGCTGTCTCATTTGCATTTTCTTGTGTTACTTTATCTAATAGATTAATTGCATTATTTATCTGTTCAATCCCTTTTAATTGCTCATTTGAAGCAGTGCTTACATCTTGAATTATTTTTATTGTTTCAGATATTAAACTATTTAAATTATGATAACCATCTAGCATATCATCAGATATTGCTTTGCCTTCATCTGTTTTTTGTGTAGCATTTTCTACTAATATTT
>CAYQFC010000203.1:0-2358 GCA_964416585.1 uncultured Aliarcobacter sp. | reverse complement strand
CCATTTTTTAATATTTATAAGTTCTGGAGAATCCCCTAAATCTTTATAAAGGCTTTTACAAGCTCCACAATGTGAATGTCCACAAACAATAATATGTTTTACATTTAATACATTAACAGCATACTCAATAACCGCACTGCTTCCGTGATAATCATTGTCTGGATTATATGGTGGTACAAAATTTCCAACATTTCTAAGAGTAAACATATCTCCTGGTTTCGTATCAAGCACTAATTCAGGAGTAACTCTACTATCGCTACAACCAATAAATAAAATATCTGGATTTTGTCCATCTTGTGAAAGTTGCTTTAAATCTGTCTCATACTTTGAAAATCTAGCTTCTCTAAACTTTTTATTGCCTTTTACTAAATCATTTATCTGCATTTAAATCCTTTATTAAACTACAAACTTTTATTAGCTCTTGCTCTTTTATATCAATCTTTGCAATGAGTCTAATAATTGCTTTTTTAACTGTTGGTTGCCTTATAGCACCAACCAAGAAGCCATACTCTTTTAAGATATTTTGTATCTTTAATACTTTTTTATTATCATCTACTAGTATTGGAATTATAAGTGATTTTGAACTTATTCCTAAATAGCTTTGGATTATACTTAAGTTTTCCTTAATTTTTTGCTTTAGTTTTTCTTTATTTCTTAAAATATATTTTAAACTTTCATATCCCAAAGCCGTATCAAAAAGCGATGGAGCAGTTGAATAGATAATTGGTTTTGCCCTATTTTGCAAAAACTCTATAATATCTTTGCTTCCTAAAATATAAGCTCCATAAGAGCCATATGCTTTTCCCAAAGTTCCCATTTTTATGAAGTTGTCTTCTATTTTTAGATTATAATAATCAAAAATTCCCAAAAGATTTTCTCCAACAACTCCACTACTATGGGCTTCATCTACAATTAAAATAGCATTATACTTTAAAGCCAAAAGAAAAATCTCTTTTTTTGCTAAATTTCCACTCATAGAGTAAACACCCTCTATTGCTATAATTTTTCTTCCTTTTGAATTACAATTTTGAAGCTTCTCCTCTAAATCTTGCTCATCATTGTGAAAAAAACTTATAACTTGATTTTCCAAAAGTAGCTTAGAGGCCAAAATTCCACTTGCATGGTAATCTTCATCTATAAAAAGAGTATCGCCTTTTCGCACCAAACTCTCAATTAAAGAGATATTTGCCAAAAATCCGCTTCCTACAATAACTCCACTTTCAAAACCATTTGCTTTGCATAAAGCCTTTTCAAATTTTTTATGAATTTTTGAGTAACCATTTACAAGCATAGATGCTTTTGGAGAAAAGTAGTGATTTTTTAAAACTCTTTTATAGGCTTTTTTAAATAGCTCTTTATTTGTAGCCAATCCCAAATAATCATTTGATGCCAAATCAGATAATTTTTTAGAAAAAACTACTCTTTTTCTAAAACGATTTGCTTTTTTTATAGCATTTAACTCTTTTTCGTACAATCTTCTCTCCATAAATAATTAAAAATATTAGCCAAAATGTGATATTAGTTTGGTTAAATTGTTAAATTTATAATTTTTATTAAATTGCTAGTTTTTTGCTATTATGAGATATTATAATTCTTTTGTACTACAAAATTTAAGTATACAGATATTTCTAAGGGTGTTTTTGCGACCTTCACCCTTAGTTTTATATTGTAATATTTTCAATCATCTCTATACTATCTTCACAAACCACAATAGCATCAATACAAAAAGCTAGATTTATTTTTTTTATTTGCAAATAATACTCTACACTTTTTTTTATTTTTGATAATTTTTGTCTATTTATATTTGAAATTGCTGTTTCATAATCATTTGCAGATTTTACTTCACAAAAATGGTAAATCTCACCTTTTTTCGCAATAATATCAATCTCTCCTAGCTTTTTTGCATAAAAATTTTGTTCAATAATCTCAAAATCTAAATCTTTCAAAAAAGAGATTGCCCTTTTTTCAGCAAAATTACCTTTTTCTCTACTCATTTTTCATCTTTCTTGCAATTAAACACTTAAATCTTTCTGCTAGTTGATTTGGATTTAATAAAGTTTTTATTCTTCCAAGCTCTTTCTGATAGCTTTTTTCATCCACATTTGCCTTTAATATCTCAAGTAAATCTAAAATACCAAAATCTATTAAAGCATTTATTTGTGTTTTAAGCTCTAAATTTTCTACTCCTTGAAGAGTAAAACAATCCATTAAATATTCAAAATGAACATCATATGTAATATCAGAATTTTTATAAAAATATTTTAAATCTAAATTTTCTTCAAAAAATGGATAAACTTTATGCTCTTTATAAACTCTTATACTAAAATCTTCTCTTGGTTTTTTCTCTCCATAATCAAA
>CAYQFC010000202.1:0-2361 GCA_964416585.1 uncultured Aliarcobacter sp. | reverse complement strand
AAAAACAAAAGGAAGATTATATTTTGTTTGCCAAGCTTTGGCTAAATCTATCATTGCTTCAGAATTCTCTTTTTTACTATTTTCTAAAAAATATTTCAAAGCTTTATCTCCAATAATTACCTCGCCTTCAAGATTTAAAATTTTTGCAAGAGCATTTGAAGCTTTGGATTGAAAATCATCTTTTGGTTTTTTATTTGGCAGGATAAAAACTGAATCAACATTTGATCTAGCAATTATTCCAAAATCCAAAAATTTCTCACCTTTTGAACCAATTGAAGAGATAAAAGCACTATGCACTTTTCTTTTTTTGAAATTGTTTGTAATAAGAGCTGGATATGATTTTTTATACTCTATAATTGATTTAAGTTGGTTTGATTTTATATTTTTTTTGATATAAATGTGAAAAGGTAATAAATTTATAAAATCAATTTTTGAAAATATCATAAAATTGTTTGCCTTAGTGATTAAAAATAATTCGATATAATAGTATAAAAAAAGTTATAGGATAGTAAAATGGTAGAAGTTGAGTTCTTAGGACCAATAAAAAAAGATAGTTTAAAGCTAGATATAAAAAATTTAAATGAGCTTTCAGATATTTTAAAAAATGATGAAACAATAACATCTTGGCTTGAAAGCTGTGCGGTTGCCGTAAATGATGCATTGGTTTTTTCAAAAGATTTTGAGCTTAAAGCAGGAGATAAGATTTCATTACTTCCCCCTGTTTGTGGAGGTTGAAATGTATAGTGAAGATTTGCAAATATATGATGGAAGCTTAGAGATAGAGAAAATTCATAATGCTTGGTATGAAAAATATAAAAATTTAAACTATGGCGCATTTATCACTTTTGTTGGAATAATAAGAGATGAAGGTGGAATTCAAGGGCTTAGTTTTGATATTTATGAACCAATATTAAAATCTTGGTTTATATCGTGGCAAGATAGAGCAAAGAAGCAAAATGCAATAGTTTTTTTGGCTCATAGTCGTGGTGATGTAATAAACCATACAAGCTCTTATATAGCAGGAGTTTGTAGTCCAAAAAGAAGAGTTGCATTAGAGCTTATTGATGAGTTTGTAGAGGATTTTAAGAAAAATGCTCCTATTTGGAAGTATGATATTCTTGAAGGAAAGCGAATTTATGCAAAAGATAGAAGCCAAAAAATCGACGGAGCTGGGATTTTAGCATGAAGAATGAGAATAAAATAAGAGTAGATTTACACAATCACACAACACTTTGTAACCACGCAACAGGAAGTGTAGAAGAGTATGTAAAAAGAGCTATTGAGCTTGGAGTTGATGAGTATGGATTTGCATGTCATGCTCCTATGAATTTTGACCCAAAATATAGAATGAAGCTAGAAGAACGAGCTATTTACGAACTTTGGGTGAATGAAGTAAAAGAGAAGTATAAAGATAAAATAAAAATTCTTTTAGGCTATGAAGTCGATTATTTAAAAGGGTATATGCTTGATGAGATTTTAGATGCAAAGGTTGATTATTTAATAGGATCAGTACATTTTTTACAAAATAAAAATGATATGTGGGGATTTGATAATCCTGAATTTATTGGGGTTTATGAAAACATTGATATAGATAAAATTTGGGAAGATTATTTTAATACGATTAAAGAGATGGCAAAAACAAACTATTTTGATATTGTTGGTCACTTAGATTTAATAAAAGTTTTTAAATTTTTACCAAAAAAAGATATTAGATTAATAGCAAAAGATGCCCTAAAAGAGATAAAAAAATCAAATATGGTTTTAGAGATAAATCCAGCGGGTTTACGAAAACCAATTGGTGAACCATATCCTTCAAAAGAGCTTTTAGAAGAGGCTTTTGCTTTGGATATTCCTATTACTTTTGGATCAGATGCTCATAGTGTGGAGCAGGTTGGTTTTGGATATGAAACTGTAATAGATTTTGTAAAAAAAATTGGATATAAAAAGTGTGTTAGTTTTGATAAAAGAGATAGAAAATTAATCGAATTTTAGATAAAATCTCACCTTAAAAAATTTGGAGTCAAAAATGGGAAAATTTGTAAATAATATAGAAGAGTTTTTTAGTTTTTCTAAGGATAATGAAGTTAAATTTGTAGATTTTAGATTTACAGACTTAAAAGGAACATGGCACCATGTAACATATAATTTTAAGGCGATTAATGGTGATTTATTATCAAATGGAATGCCTTTTGATGGCTCTTCAATAGATGCTTGGCAACCAATTCATAAATCAGACATGATATTAAAACCAGATATAGAAACAGCATTTTTAGACCCATTTACAGCAGATAGTACGATTATTGTAATTTGTGATGTTTATGATATTTATGAAGAGAAAATGTATGAAAAATGCCCAAGATC
>CAYQFC010000201.1:0-2362 GCA_964416585.1 uncultured Aliarcobacter sp. | reverse complement strand
TGCCTGATATAAATAAAGAGATGTTTAAATACCTAATAGAAAGAATTGCAAACCTTGAGCATTTGGTTAAAAAAGATGAAAATTGTACACTAAATGAAAAAAATGAAGCTTTAGAACAAGAGTATAATGATTTTATTCTAGCTTTAAACTCAAATAAAAAAGGCTAAATTTGGAGATAGAACTAGTTGCATTTGGATTAATAACAGGCTTCACATCAGGGTTTTTTGGAATTGGTGGAGGAAGTATTTTAATTCCCATGCTACTTTTAGCTGGATTTGTGATGAAAGAGGCTGTTGCAATATCAATTATGCAGATGGTTTTTTCATCAATTTATGGCTCTTTTTTAAACTCAAAAAAGATAAAAGGTTTAGTAAAAGATGGTACAACTTTAGGTATTGGAGCTATTTTTGGTGGAATGTTTAGTGGTTATTTCCTTCCTAGTGTTCCAAATATCTATTTACAATATCTTTTTATTGCAACTTTAATATATACAATTTATACCCTATTTAAAGCTCCAGCTTCTCAAGAGATAGAAAAACCAGATAAAAATATGTTTTTGCTTATTTTTATTGGTTTTTGTGTTGGAATATTTGCTATGAGTATTGGAATTGGAGGTTCATTAATGCTTCTTCCAATATTGGTTCATTTTTTAAAATATGATTTAAAAGTAGCAACTGCTTTAGGACTGTTTTTTGTTATTTTCTCATCTATTGGTGGATTTATATCAACTTCAATTTATGGAAATATGCTGTTTTATGAAGGTTTTATAATTGGAATTGGCTCTTTAATTGGAGTATATTTTGGAATAAAAATAAAAGAGAAGACAAAAGCAACTAGCTATAAAAAATTTGTTTTACTTTTAAATCTTTTTGTTTTAGCAGTTATGATTTACAAAACTATCTAAAAAGAGTAAGAGAAAACTCTTACTCTCCTTTTAGCTCAGCTATTCTTGCATCGATTAAAGATAGTGTTCGCTCTTGAGTTTTATATGAAATATCAGGTAAATTTCCACCAAACATTTTATTGGCTTCCTCAAAACCTTTAACAATTCCATCTCTACCTTTTTGTAATTTTTCCAAATCATCTCCAGAAAAACTAAATACAAAATTAGCAACTCTATCTGAAGTATTTTTAATTCCAAAAAAACCATTTTCACTAACTAAATCTTTTGCTTCATCTTGAGTTAAATCTAAAATAGGCTTTCCTGTATAACCAATATTTTTAAGACTCATTCCACCTGAAGTTTCACTACCACCAAGAAAACTCAAAATTTCTGAATGATTTGAACCCTTTCCAGCTTGAGCAAATGCACCACCTTTTGACATATTATATGCATTTATCTCATATAAAATAGACTGAGCATTCATAGATAAGGTTACTCTTGCTGCTGAATTATTTACAATCTCTTCAACAGAATCATTCTTTGCTGATTCTTGCACACCTTTTGTATTTAAATTTGTATTTTGTTTATACATATTTAGAGCTTGACTCGCTTGACCTTGTATTTGCATCTAAACTCCTTTTTATAAGTTTACTAATTATACATTTCTTAATATTAATTTAATCTTAGTTTTTAGAAAAACTTGCTTAAGATTTTTATTACTCTTTTTAAATATAATTTAAAAAAAATTTAAAGGTAAAATATGATTTATGATGTTGTAATTATTGGAGCAGGAGCTGCTGGATATGGATGTGCATTAACTTTAGCTAGTGCAAATGATAAATTTGATTGGGCAAAAGATAAAAAATATTTAATTCTTGATGATAACAAGAGTGATTTAAATGCTGGAAGATATATAAATGTTGCTGGAATTAGCGCTATAAATGGGGTTGATTTACTTGAAAATTTAAAAAATCAGCTAAAACTTTATCCAGCTTGTGAATCAAAAACTTCAACTATTACAAAGATTGAAAAAACAGATATTGGTTTTAAAATAAGCTCAGAAAATCAAACTTTTGAAGCAAATATTGTTGTTTTAGCAACAGGAATGCATAAGTTTGAAATTGATTGTGATTTAATAGAAGTAAAAGAGAATATTTTTGCCCCTAAGCCAAATAAAATATTATTAAAAAATGAGAATAATTTAATTTCAGAAAATCTTTATGTAGCTGGACTTGCAAGTGGTGTTCCTTCGATGTTTGCTTGTGCAAGTGGAGATGGAACTAAAGTTGCTTGTGATATATTAAAATCTTGGTGTGGAAAAGTTGCTATTGTACATGATGTAAAAATTTAATAATAACTTTTAAAAGCCATATAGAAGCCTTTTTTAGCTAAAATATTTACTTTAAATAATCAAAGGTTTTTTATATGGCACTAATCGACTTACAAAATATCTCCAAACAATACGATATAAAAGTTATC
>CAYQFC010000200.1:0-2363 GCA_964416585.1 uncultured Aliarcobacter sp. | reverse complement strand
TTTTGGCTAAGCTACAAACAGCATCAAACTTCTCTTCTCCATCTTCAAGATTAACAGAGTTTATAATACATCTTCCACCAATTTGTTTTAAAGCAGCTTCAAGAGCTTTTATCTGAGTAGAATCAGGCATAAGTGGAAGTGGAATTTTTTGAGAGTATAAAGATACAACCTTATCCATATCTCCTGTCTCATCACGACCTGCAAACCCAACACTTACATCAATTACATGAGCCCCAGCCCTTACTTGTTGTTGACCAACACTCAAAGTTCCTTCATAATCATTTGCTTTTAGAAGTTCTCTAAAAGCTTTACTTCCTGTTGCATTACTTCTTTCACCAATTAGTAAAGGTGCTGGTTCTTGTTTTAGTGGAACAATATTAAATAGACTTGCCAAAGAAGCTTTTAAAAATCCTTGTGGTTTTTTTGGAACTATATTTTTTACAGACTTACTTAATTTTTCTATATGTTCAGGAGTTGTTCCACAACAACCACCTAAAAATGAAACTCCATTTATATCCAAAAAGCTTTTTTGTAAAGTTGTAAACTCATCAGGTCCCATAGGATAAAAACTTTTCCCACCTCTATTTTGTGGAAGTCCTGCATTTGCATGAACAGAGATTGGAAATCTTGAAACTTCACTTAAACTTTTAATATGCTTTTCAACTTGAACTGGACCTGTTCCACAGTTAAAACCTAAAGATAGAATATTAAATGGTTTTAAAATAGCTGCTATTGTTTGCGCATCTGTTCCTATTAGCATTGTTCCATTTAACTCAATTGTAACTGATACCATAATTGGAATTTGTGGAGCAACATCATTTAAAGCATGTAAAGCTGCTTTTATTTGAAGTGGGTCTTGGCAAGTTTCAAGCAAGAAAACATCTGTTCCACCATCTTTTAATCCTTGTGCCATAATTTTATAGCCTTCATACATACTATCATAAGTAATATGCCCCAAAGATGGCAACTTTGTACCAGGTCCAACAGAAGCTAAAACAAATTTTGGCTCATCTTTTGTACTATATTTAGATATGGCTTTTTTTGTTTGCTCTGCTGCTAATTTTGATAATTCATAGCTTAAATGCCCAATATCATACTCATCAAGTACCCAAGGCATACTTCCAAAAGTATTTGTACTTATGAAATTTGCTCCAGATGCAGCATAGTTTTCATAAATCTCTTCCAAAATATGTGGAGCTGTAAGATTTAGCAACTCATTACAACCTTCTAAATCTTTACCTTCATATTGCCAATATTCGCTTTTTATCTCTCTTTCTTGAAGCTGTGTTCCCATAGCTCCATCTATTATTAAAACTTTCTCTTTTATTAAATCTTTAATTATATTTTGCATCAATTCTCTACTTTTATTATAATTTTTTTAAATATGTACTATAAATTTTACTTAAATAGCTATTAAAATCTATTAAAGGAAAATTATTTTATAGAGCAATCATTTAATGTTTTATCAACTGCTGTGATATACCAACTGTTTTTTATATAGGATAGGTAAAAAGAGATATTATTTGTAATAATTAATAAATAACTATCTTTTAAAATATCTTTCTCTTCCTCTTTTATATCAAAAGATAAAAGCATATTATTAAAATTATTTATCAAAAACACACCATCTTTTTCCCATCCATATGAGCTATCATTTTGTGAAGAACAGTTAAAATTAACTTTCTCAAACAAAATATTTAAAGAAGGCAGATAATCATCTAGTTCTTCAATAACATTAACTCTTTTATAGGCTACTTTTTCAATATCTTCATCAACAAATATCTCATAAATTTTAAAATCTTTATCGATATATTGGCTATTTATTTGATCAAGATTTGAGCTTTGAATAAGCATTAAAAGATTATCTACTCTATTTCTTAATTCAAGATTTTTACTATTTCCTAGCTCTTTTTCTTGCTCTTTTTCCTTAGTTTTCAAAATCTCTTTTTTATCAACTTTTATTTGATTAATATTTTTTGCACAAGAAACCAGAAGTAAAGAAGCAAGTATTAGAAAAATTATATTTTTCATTTTGTTATTCCTATAAATTATTTTTTTATATTACATAGATTTTTCTTAAACTATATTTTTAATTTTCTTTAGGTAAAATGTTTATATAAATTTTTAATTATAGGAATAATAAGATGACGGAATCAAAATATATCTGGATGGATGGAGAGTTTACTCCTTGGAATGAAGCAAAAGTTCATGTTTTATCTCACACTTTACACTATGGAAATGGTGCAATTGAAGGAACAAAAGCATATAAAACAGTAGATGGAAGATGTGCTATTTTTAAACTAAACGAACACACACAAAGACTTATAAACTCATCAAAAATGACTTTAATGAATGTTCCATTT
>CAYQFC010000199.1:0-2367 GCA_964416585.1 uncultured Aliarcobacter sp. | reverse complement strand
AATATCTGTAACATCAAATGCAACTCCAGAAATAGCAAACTATGAGTTTACAACACTTACTCCAAAACTAGGAGTTGTAAATGTGGGAGATTATAACTCTTTTGTGATGGCTGATATTCCTGGGATTATCGATGGTGCAAGTGAAGGAAGAGGTTTAGGTTTAGAATTTTTAAAACATATTGAAAGAACAAAAACTCTACTATTTACAATTGATGTTGCAAATCATAGAACTATGATTGACCAATATAATGTCCTAAAAGAAGAGCTTGAGAAATTTTCAACAGAGTTAGCAAAAAGAGATTTTGCAATAGTTTTAACAAAAATAGATGGCTATTATGGAGAAGATTTAAAAGCCGACATAAAAGAGTTTTTAAAAGCTTTAAATTTAGAAAGTTCAAGTAAAAATGAGTATAAATTTGATGATAATTTGCCATATTTTGTCCAAGATTTGATTTTTTCAAAAAAAGATAGTAGTAAACCATATTTTGTTTTACCAATTTCATCTTTAGATAAAACAAATATCTCTTCACTAAAATATGCTTTATATGCAATGTTGGGAAAATAGATGAAAAGGCTAGTTATAAAAGTTGGAACTGCCGTTTTAACTCAAGGTGAAGAGTTGGCTTTAGAAAGAATGAAAAATCTAGTAAAACTAATAGCAACTTTAAAAAAAGAGAAAAATATTGATGTTATTTTGGTTAGCTCTGGAGCTGTTGGAAGTGGATATACTACTTTAAAACTTGATAAATCTATTTTGGCAAATAAGCAAACTCTAGCAGCAATAGGACAAGCAAAACTTATGAAAACTTACCAAGAGATGTTTGAAGAGTTTGATATTAATATTGCTCAAATGCTCTTTATAGCAGACGATTTTGACTCAAGAAAAAGATCAAAAAATGCAAAAAACGTTATGGAGATACTGCTTGAAAATGGTGTAGTTCCTATAATAAATGAGAATGATGTTATTGCAACTGAAGAGTTAATAGGAGATAATGACCAATTAGCAGCCTATGTAACATACTATTTTGATGCTGATATTTTGGCAATTTTAACTGATATTGATGGATATTATAATAAAAATCCAAGAGAATTTGATGATGCAAAACTGCAAAAAATTGTAAATGAGATATCACAAGATGAGTTAGAAAAAATTCCTAGTGCAAACTCAAAATTTGCAACAGGTGGAATAGTTACAAAACTAAAAGCAGCTGATTTTTTAATGCAAAAAAATATCCCTATGTACTTAAGTAGTGGTTTTGATTTGACAAATGCTTATGATTTTTTAGTGGGAAATAGGCACAATAGTGGAACAATTTTTAAAAAATAGGAGTTTTTTATGAAAAAAAAGATTATATTTATGGGAACTCCCTCTTATGCAACAGAGATTTTTAAAGAGCTTTTAGCAAATAAAAACTATGAAGTTGTAGCTATTTTTACTCAAGAGGATAAACCAGTAGGTAGAAAACAGCTTTTAACACCACCAGATATAAAGCAATATTGCCTTGAAAATGGGTTAGATATTCCAATACTTCAACCAAAAAAAATAAAAGATAATTTAGCTGCATATATTGCAATAACTGAGTTAAAACCTGATTTTATCGTTGTTGCTGCATATGGACAAATTTTGCCAAAAGAGATTTTAAAAGTTGCTCCTTGTATAAATCTTCATGCCTCTATTTTACCAAATTACAGAGGTGCTAGTCCTATTCAAGAGGGGCTTTTAAATGATGATGAGTACTTAGGGGTAACTTCCATGCTTATGGAAGAGGGGCTTGATTGTGGAGATATGTTGGGATTTTCATATCTGAAAAATGAGAAAAATATGCTTGTAAGTGAAGCTTTCTCAAAACTTTCAAACCTAGCAGCAAAGCTTACAATCACAACTTTAGATAGTTTTGAAAATATAAGAGCTAAAAAACAGCTAAATGCAATGGCTAGTTTTTGTAAAAAGATAAAAAAAGAGGATGGAGAGGTGGATTTTAAAGATGCAAAAA
The DNA here is from genome assembly GCA_964416585.1 of uncultured Aliarcobacter sp. Taxonomy (GTDB): domain Bacteria; phylum Campylobacterota; class Campylobacteria; order Campylobacterales; family Arcobacteraceae; genus Aliarcobacter. The sequence goes on along the minus strand of CAYQFC010000199.1, from coordinate 373 downwards.
AACTATTTTGCAAATATAAAGCCTACTCTTTTTGGCCTGGAGTTTTTTTAAAATCGGAGCTTAAGCTAAAAGATATTGAGCTTCTTGATGAAACTTCTTTAAACACCGCTGGTGAGATTTTAGAAATAGCAAAAGATTATATCGTTGTTGGGTGTGAAAAAGGAAAACTAAAAATCAAAACTCTACAAGCTCCTTCAAAAAATGCAATAAATGGGGTTGATTATATAAGAGGTCAAAGATTAGAACTTGGAGATATTCTAGCTTAAATTGATTTTTAAGCTAGATACTGAACAAACAAAGTAATTGTAAATAGACTTGCAATTACTCCTAAAACCAAAGAGTTTATAGCAATTTTCTCATCTAATCCACCTTT
>CAYQFC010000198.1:0-2380 GCA_964416585.1 uncultured Aliarcobacter sp. | reverse complement strand
ATAATTTAGAGATTGTTTTAACAAAAATAACTTCAAACTCTAAATAGTTTAAATTGTACTCTTTGTATAGCTTTTTTGCTTTATCAAAAGATAATTCACTACTTCCACTAACTCCTGATTTTTTAATATAGTCAAATAACTCTTTTTTATTTTCAAACTCTAATTTATATAACTTTGTCTCAAATTCGCAAGAAAAATAGCTAGAAAATGCTTTTTTTATCTCTTCTTCGCTTAGGATTGGGGATTTCTGATTTGTAATATTTTGAATTGTTTTAAATGTATTTGATGTGAATAAAACAGCATTTATCTCTTTTGTAATTTTTGATAATTCAAAAATAATCTTTTTTAAATCCTTTGACCACTGCAAAGCAGATGAAGATAAAACCGTATCAAAATTACTATTTTTTATCTTTTGAAAAAATTCATTGCTATCAAAATTAAGACAAACAACTTCTAATTTGCTATGTTTTGGATGAAGCTTACACATATTTTCTGCTCCATCAATTGCTAGATATTTATCAAAATCCCAATCTATATTAGAAAATACTTGCCCACTTCCACAACCTAACTCTAAAATATTTTTTGGTTTTGTTTTTAGTTCTCTTACAAGAGATTTTGCACATATTTGCTGAATTATATTATAGCTTTTATACTCTTTTGCATATTTAGAAAACTGGTTTCGCTCTTGCATTTATCTCTTTATTTCTGAATTTTAAGTTTTATTTTAGCTAGTTTTTAATAAGCATTCGATAAAATAAACACCATTTTTTAAAAAGGAATATAGATAATGACATCTACACTTTTAATAGTTCAGTTTGTTTTAGCAGTGCTAATTGTAATTGTTGTACTGCTTCAAAAAAGTTCAAGCATGGGACTAGGAGCATATAGCGGAAGTAATGAATCGCTTTTTGGTGCTAAAGGTCCTGCTAACTTCTTATCAAAAGCAACTATGGTTTTAGGATTAATATTTGTTTTAAATACACTTTTTTTGGGTTATACATACAATCAAGAGCGAAATAAAAGTGCTATTGATTCAGTAAAACAAGAGTCTTTAATACCAGCAAACCCAACAACTCAAAAAGAAGTTGCACCAACAGCACCAATTGCTCCAGCAACTCAAAATCAAACTCCTGAAAGTAAATAGTAAATACTTATGAAGTATTTTCTGCTTCTTTTTTTTATACCTTTGTATCTTTTTGCAGATGCAAAGGTTTTTGTCTATCATAGATTTGACGACTTTAAACACAATAGCACAAATACGAGCCTAAAAGATTTAAGAGAAAATTTTGAATACTTCAAAAAAAATGGCTATGAAGTTGTCTCTTTGCATAAAATATTAGAAAAGCTTAAGAATCAAGAAGAGATTCCTTCAAATTGGGTGGCTTTGACGATCGATGATGCATATAAAAGTTTTTATACAAATGGATTGAAGCTTTTTAAAGAGTATAATTATCCTTTTACTCTTTTTGTCTATGTTGAAGCAACTCAAAATAAATATGGTGATTTTATGACTTGGGAAGAGTTAAAAGAGGCAAAAAAATTTGGTGATGTTGAATTACACTCTTTTGCACATAAATCTTTAGTTAAGCTATCAAATGAAGAGATAAAAGAGGATACAAAGAAAGCAATAGATATTTTTGAGAAAAATATGGGGTATAAAGCAAAAATATACTCTTATCCGTTTGGAGAATATGATGATAGAGTAAAAAATCAGATGAAAGAGTTTGGATTTTTATCTATTTTAAACCAAAACAATGGCTCAATAAATTCAAAAAGTGATATTTTTGATATAGATAGAATTGCTTTAGTTGGCGATGCAAAAATAAATGAGAAGATAAAATATAGCTCTTTGAAAGTAGAATGGATAGAGCCAAAAGAGTATCCAAAAGATGGCATTGTAAGAGTTGTAAAGGCAAAAATTGATCCAAAAATAGAGAAGGCAAAAGTTTTTCTCTCTACTTATGGTTGGCAAGATGTACAAGTAAATAATGGTATAATTGAAATTCAATTAAATAAAAAATTAAATTTATCTAGAAATAGAGTTGCAATTAGTACAGATTACTATACTATTTCAAATAAATTATTAATAAAATAAAGGAGAATTAATGTTAAATGAAGTTTATTCACAAACAAAAGAGCAGATGGAAAAATCTATCGATTCTTTAAAAAGAGATTATAAAACTCTAAGAACTGGTAAGGTAAATGTAAATATCTTAGATAATATCAAAGTTGATTACTATGGAACAATGACTGATTTAAGTCAAGTTGGTTCTGTATTAGCAACAGATGCTACAACTATTACAATAAATCCTTGGGAAAAAAATCTTTTAGGAATAATTGAAAAAGCAATTCAAACTGCAAATATTGGAGTAAATCCAAA
>CAYQFC010000197.1:0-2388 GCA_964416585.1 uncultured Aliarcobacter sp. | reverse complement strand
AAATCATCTCTTCTTGCCATTGTTCCATCTTCTTTTAAAATTTCACAAATTACAGCCTCGCCTTTTAGACCTGCTAACCTACATAAATCTACACTTCCTTCAGTATGACCAGTTCGCACAAGAACTCCACCATCTTTTGCAATAAGTGGAAAAATATGTCCAGGACGAACCAACTCAAGAGCTTTTGAAATAGGATTTGCTAAAATTTTTATAGTATTATCTCTTTCCATTGCACTTATTCCAGTTGATGCTAAAGCATCATCAACAGATACTGTAAAAGCTGTTTCATATGCTGAAGTATTCGAACTTACCATTGGATTTAACTCTAATCTATTTGCAGTTTCATTTGAAACACTAACACAAACCAAACCTTTTGCATGAGTCACCATAAAATTTACATGTTCAGGTGTACTAAGAGCTGCTGAATATACTAAATCGCCCTCGTTTTCTCTATCTTCATCATCAAGCATTATTACCATATTGCCTTTTTTAATCTCTTCAATTGCCTCTTTTACTCTTGTTATTGCATTCATTTTTTATCTCTTTTTTATAAAATATTAATTAAATTTAAAATCATCACCCAAATAATGCTCTTTTACATCACTATTTGTTTTTATCTCTTCTGAAGTTCCACTTGCAAGTAAAGAGCCATTTTTCATAACATAAGCTCTATGACAAACTTGCAAAGTCTCTCTTACATTGTGGTCTGTTATTAAAACCCCTATTCCAATTTTAGTTAATTCGTTAATTAGGTTTTGAATATCTTTAACTGCAATTGGATCAACCCCAGCAAAAGGCTCATCAAGAAGCAAAAACTTTGGCTTTGAAACTAAAGCTCTTGCTATTTCTGTTCTTCTTCTCTCACCACCTGAAAGAGAAATTCCTTTTCTTTGACGAATAGGTTCAATATCCAAAAGCTCCAAAAGTTCTTCAACTCTTCTGTTTTGCTCTTCTTTATCTTTTATTACAAGCTCTGCTGCTAAAAGAAGATTATCTTCCACACTCAAATCTTTAAAAATAGATGATTCTTGTGGTAAATACCCTATTCCTTTTAAGGCTCTTTTGTGCAAAGGAAGTTTTGTAATATTCTCATCATCAAAAAAAACATCTCCACTGCTTGGTTTTACCAAGCCACAAACTGTATAAAATGTAGTAGTTTTTCCAGCCCCATTTGGACCTAAAAGTCCAACTATCTCTCCACTATTAACTTCAAGTGAAATTCCATGTAAAATTTCAGTTTTTTTAATACTTTTTTTAATATCTACTATTTTTAGCTTATTCATCTATTTTGTATAACCTTTTACTATCTTTTTTGTATATATTTAAAACAATAACATCAAAACCATAATCATTTAAAATATTCTCCAATTTTTCACTCCCCCACTCTACAAAATGAAGTCCTTTTTTCTCAAACTCCTCAAGCATCCCAAGAGCCATAAAATCTTCTAAAGATTTATTGTATAAATCATAATGATATATATCACTACCATAAACAACCTGCAAAGAGAATGTTGGAGAGTTTACGGTATCGTTTAAGTCAAGTGATTTTACAAAATGCTTTACAAGTGTAGTTTTTCCACTTGCCAAATCTCCTCTTAAAATAACCACACAATCACGATTTTCTAAGATATTTTTTAAATATAAAGCTATTTTTTCTAGCTCATTTTCACTAAGTAAAAACTCCATAATCTAACAACTAAGCCTTTGAGAAAATTTTATTATTTGTTCTAGCTTTCTCTTTGCTAAGCCACCATTTATTGCATCTTTAGCCATTTTTATACCTTCAGTAAAATCTCTAGCTTTTTCATCTACAATTAATGCAGCAGCTGCATTTAAAAGAACAATATCAAGCATTGCTCCTTTTATATTACCTTCTAGTATATCTTTTGTAATTTTTGCATTTTCTTTTGGACCATCGCCTACAATATCATCCTTTGAAGCTAGTTTTAATCCATAATTTTCAGGATTTATTTCAAAATCACTTAGCTTTCCATTTTCTAAAAGAGTGGCATAAGTAATATCTGAAATAGAAATCTCATCCATTCCATCATTTGATGATATTACCATGGCTCTTTTGCACTCAAGGAGATCCAAAGCAGTTGCAATTTTATTTATAAAATCTTTGCTATAAACTCCCAAAACTTGCTTTTTTACACCAGCTGGATTACATAAAGGTCCAATTATATTCATAATAGTTCTATGATCTATTGTTTTTCTGACAGGTGTTATATACTTCATAGCTGGATGATGATTTGCTGCAAACATAAAGGCAAATCCAGTCTCTTCTAACATTTTTGCACTATCTTCAAGACTGAGATTTAAATTTATTCCCAAAGCTTCAAGCATATCAGCACTTCCACTTTTGCTTGTAACACTTCTATTTCCATG
>CAYQFC010000196.1:0-2388 GCA_964416585.1 uncultured Aliarcobacter sp. | reverse complement strand
TTTATTACTCAACACTTAAAAGCAATTCCAGGAGATATTATTGATGAAAATGGAAAGGTTTTAGGAAAACACAAAGGTTTGGTTTGTTATACATTGGGTCAGCGAAAAGGCATTGGTATTGGTGGAATTAAAGAAAATGAGAGTGAAAATAATACTCACAAACCTTGGTTTGTAGCATCTAAAGATATTGTAAACAACACTCTAACAATTGTTCAAGATACAAATCATCCACTACTTATGAGCAAAACAGTTGAAGCAAAACAGATGCATTGGGTACTTGAAGAGGCACCAAAAGTTGGTGATAGATTAGTGGCTCAAACAAGATATAGACAACAAAAACAAGCTTGTACAGTAGTTGAAGCAAGTAGTGAAAAAGTAGTAGTTCTTTTTGATAATCCTCAAAGAGCTGTAACTTTGGGACAAAGTCTTGTTTTATACTCTGGTGATTATTGTTTGGGTGGTGGTTTTATCTCTTTTTACAAATAAAAAGAAAAAATAGATTATAAAAGAGAGCTAACTCTCTTTTATTTAAAACCTATATTCAGCTGAAGCTAAATATTTATTATAATTAGAATACTCTTCATTTTTATCAGCATTAACATTTACCCACATTAAACCCACACTAATATCATCTGTAAAATTATAAGTTGCACTTAAATTCAACTCTTTCTCTTTAGAGTTTTCTTCACCATATTTTGTAATTCCATACAAAGTTTCCAATTCAATGTTTGCAATTTTATATGAAATACCTGCATAATATGTTTTTGCATTTAGACCATAAGATTGGTTTCCATCTTCAAAAGGTGAAAGATTATCACCATAAAGTGACATATGTTCAGCTCCACCTTTTTTATCAGTTTTGATAAATCCAAGTTTTGTATTTAAATCTTCAATAATCTCAAGATTTGCTTCTGTATGAAAAGCTGCATTATCTTCAACTTTATCTCCATTCTCATCTTCAAACTTACTGCTTATATTACTTGTTGCATAATGTAGCATTAAATCAAGATTTTCAACTTCAAAATTTGCCTTTAATCCATAAAAAGTGATAGTTTCGGGAGCCACATAAATATAGGGTTTTAGAGAGATATTTTCTAAACTTGAATTCTCAAGTTCCAAAAAGTAAACTCCTTTTTCCGTTGGTTTATAAAAATGTTCGCTTAAATCTATACCGCTTTCAGATTTTTTTCTTGAATATCCAAGACTAATAATACTATTTTCAATAGCATTAATATCCAAAACAGCTGCCTCTTGATAGTAGCTTAGCCACTCTTTAGACAATTCTTGTCTTCCAATTTTTAAATTTATTAAATCTTCTATTGAATAATTAATAAATCCTTGTGAAAGTAGTGCTTCATTTTCAAAAGGTGCATTATATACATAATCTCCTCTATTTTTTTCAGCAATTTTTGCATTTCCTCTAAACTCAGCACCTATACTAAAACCATATAAAGGATTTGTCTCATATCCTAAAGTTAAATTAGCATTTCCATAAGAGAAATTTTTGAAATCATCATTTTGTTTTTTAAAGTCAAATTTTTGACCATACAAAGATAAGCCACCACTTATCTTACCTTCTGTTATTGCCTCACTAATATTTGTAGCAATTTTACTCTCTTTAGCATCTTCATTTGCAAGAGTAAAAGTTTGCCCCAAAATTAAAGTACTTAAAAGTAAAGCTTTTCTTATCATACATCTCCTTTATTGATAAATATTATCATTATTTAAAAAACTCGAAATTATACTTTTTATTTATTAATTTTTCATTAATAAAACTAATATATTTAACATATTTTAAAAAATTTTTAAAAAAACAATTAAGAGCTTTTTTGATACTATTATAGATTAAAAAAATTAAGAAATTAGAGGAATATTTATGTCTACTTTTAAACTCTTTAGCGGTAGCGCAAATCCAGAATTTGCAAAAAAAGTTGGTGATTATTTAGGAATGTGTGTATCAGATGCAACATTAAATAAATTTAGTGATGGTGAAATATCTGTTCAAATAACTCAAAGTGTAAGAGGACAAGATGTTTATATTATTCAACCAACTTGTGCTCCTACAAATGATAATTTAATGGAACTTTTAATAATGATAGATGCACTTAAAAGATCAAGTGCAAAATCTATAAATGCTGTAATTCCATATTATGGTTATGCAAGACAAGATAGAAAAGCAGCTCCACGAGTGCCAATTTCAGCAAAATTAGTTGCTGATTTACTTGAAAAAGCTGGAATAAATAGAGTTGTAACTATTGATTTACATGCTGCTCAAATTCAAGGATTTTTCAATATTCCTGCTGATAATTTATTTGGTTCAATTTTATTTGTAAACTATATAAAAAGTAAAAATTTAAAAAATCCAATTATTGCAAGTCCAGATATTGG
>CAYQFC010000195.1:0-2406 GCA_964416585.1 uncultured Aliarcobacter sp. | reverse complement strand
TATTTGCATTAGCAAAACTTAAATAATCTAAAATCTCATTGTGTAGTGTTTTTAATCTATCTTTGTAGATTTTATCTATTTTATTATTTCTTGAAGATTTTATTTTTTTATCTTTTTTATTTCCAAAAATATCTTCATTACTTATTTGCAGAAGATGTTTTGTGGCTTTTAAAAATTTCTCAAATAAAACAATATTCTCTTTTTTAAGCCCTGCTAAAATTGATTTCGAGCTTTCAAGAGAGTTTGCATCTAAATATTCAAGTTTTGACCATAATTTTATTTTTGGAGTAAATAGAGTCTCTAGCTTTTTTATTATTTTATTTAAAAATGGAATTATAAGTAAAACAGCACTTAAATTAAATATTGTAATAAATATTGTAAGTTTAATAGCATCATCTTTTATACTAAAGTATTGAGCTAAAATATCAATAAAACCCAATATTGGAAATAGAAATAGTATTCCAAAAATAACCGCAATAAGGTTCAAAATAAACTGTGCCAAAGCCAATCTTTTACCATTTGCATTTGAGCTTAAACTTCCTAAAATTGTAGTTGTAGAACTTCCAATTTTCCCGCCAAGAACCAAAGCTATCGCATTTAAATATAATATTTGTCCACTTGCAAGAGCTACTAAAGTAAGAGTTATACTAGCAGAACTAGACTGCACAACAAAGGTCATAATAGCACCAATAATAAAAAACAGTATCATTGTAGATAGATTTTCATTTGAATAAATAGATAAATCAACACTTTGCTTTAACTCATCAAAACCAACAACCATGTAGGAAATTCCAAGAAATATAAATCCTAATCCTAAAAGAATATTTCCAAAACCTTTTTGTTTTAAATTTTTTGAGAATCTAAAAAATATTCCAAAAGCTAAAATTGGCATAGCATAGTGAGAAATTTTTATTTTTAGACCAAAAAGTGCTATTAACCAAGCTGTTGTACTTGAACCTAAACTAGAACCCAAAACTACATAAATTGCACTTTGTAAGGCGATTAAAGATGTTGTTAAAAATGATATTAAAATTACACTTGTAAGCGAAGAGCTTTGAACAATTGAACTTATTAAAAAACCATTTAAAATTGCTTTTGGCATAGAATTTGTAAATTTTTCTAAGATTTTTTCCAAAAAACCACCAGAAAATAGTTTAAAACCATCTTCCATAAAAAACATCCCAACTAAAAATATAGCAATTCCTGCAATAATCTCTTTGGCACTTTCATAACTTAATACAAAATATGCCAAAACCAAAAAAAGTAGTGGAAACATAAATCTTTTTATCATCTTCACCTCCTAAAATACCATATAAATTTATTAAAAAGCTAAGCTAAAAATAACATAACATATATTTTAACAAAATCAAATATCTTTTAGGATACAATTTTATCTTTAAAAGGAAGTAAATGCTAGGAATTATAGACTACAATATGGGCAATTTAGCAAGTGTTTATAATGCTTGTTCAAAATTTTCAAATGATATACAAATAGTAAAAAATCCAAACGAATTAGAGAAATTTGATAAATTAATTCTTCCAGGGGTTGGAGCATTTAAAGATGCTATGGAACATTTGGAAAATAGCGGTTTAAAAGATGCAATTTTGGATTTTGCAAATAGTTCAAAACCACTTTTTGGAATTTGTCTAGGAATGCAACTTTTATTTGAAAGTAGCCAAGAGTTTGGGCATACAAAGGGTCTATCTCTATTAGAAGGTGAAGTTGTTTTTTTTGATAAAAATAAAATGCAAGGGAATTTAAAAATTCCTCATATGGGCTGGAATAGGGCTATAAATATAGAAAATCCACTTTTTTTAGGATTAAAAGATCCATATTTGTATTTTGTTCACTCTTATCATGTTGTTACTAATAAAGATTATAGCATTGCTAAAACAAATTATGGATACGATTTTGTAAGTGCTGTAAACAAAAATAATATTTTTGGAATTCAGCCACATCCTGAGAAATCACACAATAATGGGCTTAAAATTTTAGAGAATTTTATAAATTTATAATAAAAAAGGAGAGAAAATGGATATTTTACCAGCAATAGATTTGAAAGATGGAAAAGCCGTAAGGCTTAGCAAAGGGCTTATGGATAGTGCAAAAATCTACTCTGATGAACCTTGGCAAGTTGCAAAAAAATTTGAAGAGCTTGGAAGTAAATGGGTTCATATAGTTGATTTAAATGGAGCTTTTGAAGGAAAACCAGCAAACCTAGAACAGATTAAAAAAATAAGAGAAAATTGTAATTTAAAAATAGAGTTAGGTGGTGGAATTAGAGATGAAAAAACTATACAAATGTATCTTGAGCTTGGAGTTGATAGATTAATTCTTGGTTCAATTGCTGTAAAAGACCCACAATTTGTAAAAGATATGGCAAAAAAATATCCAATTGCTGTTGG
>CAYQFC010000194.1:0-2408 GCA_964416585.1 uncultured Aliarcobacter sp. | reverse complement strand
TTAATAAATCTATTCTAATATTTATTAAACTCAACTTAACTTAACTAATCTCTGAAGGATATTTAAAATAAACATATAGATTCTCCCATTTATTATTCAAAGATTATAAAACTATTGGATACATTTATCCAATTTTTGTTATATTCTTTTCCAAATACTACATTGCGTTATTGTGTGCTGGAACTTTCTAGCGCTCTCTTTTATTACAAACTCTATATCTTTAAGATGAATGAGTTCAAAATTTTCACTTAAAATCTCTTTTAAAGTATTTAAAGTTTTTATTTCATTTCCTTTTTTATCTACAAAACCGCCAAGCCACATCTCTTTTTGAGTTGAACTTTCTTGCCAACTGTATGGAGATGTTAGCATTAAAATTCCATCACTATTTAATCTTTTATGAATTGTTTCTAAAAACAGTTTAGGATTATAAAGTCTATCTATTAAATTTGTTGCCATTATAAGATCATATGAATTGAAATTTGGCTTTAAATTGCAAGCATCTCCTTGCCAAAAAGATACTTTGTGAGCTATATTTTCATATCCTAGCTCATTTAATGTGATTTTTTTATTTTCTACTAAATCACCTTCTATCTTAGATGAAAAAGATATATAAGCTTTTTGTTTTAGCTGAACTCCAACTTTAATAAATCTAGCTGAAAAATCTATTCCCTCAACTTCATCAAACTCTTTTGCAAGCTCAAAAGAAGCTCTTGCAGTTGCACATCCTAAATCAAGTGCTTTTGTTTTATTTTTACTAAACTCTATGCCAATTTTTGCACACTCTTTTGAAAAATTTTTAACTCCAAAATACTCATCTCCATACTGAAACTCACAATACTGAGATACTAACTCATCACTTTCATAAATATCTAATTTGTTATCATTTTGATTATTTGAAATAACATACCTAAACCCTGCATTTTGAGGGAAGTGTTTTCTAAAAGCATATCTTGAGTGCTTCATAATAAGATTTCCACTACTAGCCCACGATGAACCAACTATTATTAAATGTTTTTCATCAAATGTAGGAACCGAAAAATCATCATAAGCTTCATGAACTTTAAATCCATCAAATGGATGTATAAAAGTTCTACTCCATTGCCAAACATTTCCAACTACATCATATATTACTTCACCACTTTTTGTATGAAATGCAAACTCATTTACAGGAGATGAACTAGCATAGTGATAGAAGTTAAGATTCGCACGATTTTGATCAAAATCAGGTAAATCTTCTATGTTTGTTTGTTCATAAATAGCTCTATATTCAGCCTCGCTTGGAAGCAAATAAGTAACACCATCTATTTTACTCTTGTATCTACAAAAAGCTTCGGCCTCCAAAGCATTTACATCAACAGGCCAATCAAGTGGCATATCAATTATTTGACTTATTGCTCTATATTTATAAACTCCATCTTTAAGAATCCAAAAAACAGGATGCTTAGCATTTGTATTTTTTAAATATTTTAAACCCTCTTCATCCCAAAACTCTTCTCTCTCGTATCCATTATTTTCTACAAACTCTATAAACTCGGCATTGCTTACAAGATATTTTGAAACTTTAAATTCATTTACACTCTCTTCATAAACTCCATACTCGTTGTCCCAACCGTAAAGATTGTGATTTATGTTTTTACCTAGCCTTACTGCTTGTGATGATATTTTTATCATATCATTTTTAGGAGATTTTGAACTATGAGTACAAATATTTAGCTCTTTTATACTTTTTATAAACTCTAGTGGCATTTGTCTATGAAGCACAAGCGATGTTTCTATATGAATTCTTTCATGCTCAATTCCCATCAAAATAATCCACATAGCAGAGTTTTGTTTTATTGGAAGTTCAAATTCAAGCTTGCATATTAGGTCTTGAACTATTTTTTTAACTATATTTCTATATCTTCTTACCTCTTCAACTTTAGGCCAAGAATAGTTTTTTGAATTCACATCATCCCACTCCATCTCATCAACACCCACAGCAAAAATGGACTCAAAGTTTGCATCTACTCTTTTATCTATTATTTTCATAAGTATTAATTTGTTTATAAAAAAAGTTGCAGTGTGACCAAAATAAAATATCATAGGATGTCTTGTTGGTTCGGATTTTTTATAAAAAACTTCATCATTTTCAAGAAGTTCAAAGATTTTTTCAAATAATTCATAAGTATTGTTAAAATACTTTAGTATTTCTTGTCGTTTTTGTTCTATATTTTTTCCATCTAATGTTGGAGGATAAATACTAATACTTTCCAAGTTAAGCCTTTTTTATTTTAGTACAAATATTATATGGAAAATCATCAAAACTAAAGATTAAATAATTAGAACTTTGAATGGTAAAAAAATAAAAGTTTGATTATTTGTTTATTAAAGAGCCAAGAAATGGCTCTTTTTTAGAATATATATCAATT
>CAYQFC010000193.1:0-2415 GCA_964416585.1 uncultured Aliarcobacter sp. | reverse complement strand
CTAGCAAACAACTATTTGTAAGCTTTGTTTTTATACATATCATCTAGTATATAAATAATGGCTAAAGCCTCTTTTTCAAGTAGCTCATCTTTTTCTATATTTATAAGTTTTTTATCTTTGTATAAAAAAGTTTTAGCTGGAAGATTTGGTACTAAAATAGCTACTTTATCGCCTTTTCTATAAGCATAAATTTCATCAAATAGCATAAGATTTATCTCTTTTTTATTATCCTTAAATATAGAGTTTCCCAAAATTGGATATGATAAATCAATACCTATTAAATCCAAAGCAGTTGCCAAAACATCAGCTTGAGATGATAAATTGTTGTACATAACTGAAGTTACATCAGGGCTAATTATCACAGCTGGAATTTGAAACATATCAATTGGAACTATCTCATTTCCATAAACTCTAACATTATGATCAGCAACAACTACAAAAACTGTATTTTTATAATACTCCTCTTGTTTTGCCATTTCAAAAAATTTCCCAATTGCAAAATCTGCATATTTTATTGCATTTTCTACACTATTTTTTGGAATATTTTTCTCAAACTCTATTTTTCCATCTGGAAGCTCAAATGGAATATGATTTGAAGAGCTAAACATAACACTTACAAACTTTTCGCCATTTGCAAAATACTCTTTAAATCTTTCATTTGCTTTTATTACTAAATCTTCATCACTAACACCCCAAGTACTTCTAAAAATAGGGTTTTTATAATCTTTCTCTTCGATTACTTCATCAAAACCATTTCCTAAATACCAAGCTTTCATATTATCAAATCTGGCTTCTCCACCATAGATAAAACTTGATTTATAAGCATATGGTTTCAAAAGAGTTGCAATAGTGAAATAATCTTTTTGAGATTTATTTCTTTTTAAAACTTCATTTCCAGCTATTGGCAAAGTTCCACTTGAAAGGGCTGCCAAACCTCTTATACTTCTAGTACCATTTGAAAAAAGCTTTGTAAATGAGATATTTTCATATGCTAATTTATCCAAATTTGGAGTTAGATTTTGATCTCCAGCAAATCCTGTAAATTGGGCACCCATACTCTCTTGTATAAAAATTACAAGATTTTTTTGCTTTTTTGTCTCTAGTTTAGTTTTTACCTCTCTATAAAATGGTCTATTTTTATCTTTAAACTCAATTCCTAGAGTTTGTGAAGCCAAAGAATAAGCTTCATTAATACTCATTTTTCCATATTTTAAAATATCACTTTCGCTTTTTTTATTTGAATAATATGCATATCCCAAAGAGTGTAAAGAGTTTTTTGTAATCTCATTTATAACTCTATTTGAGCTATATAAGGCATCTGAAATATTTACAGGTCTATGACCAAAAGATGAACGAATTCCTAAAAACAGAAGTAATAAAATTGGTAAAAGTAATAAGGCTCTTGATAAATAACTTTGTTCAAAAACCTTATCAAAATTTATAAAGTTTGATTTTAGATATATTTTACTTACTAAAAATATTAAAATAGATGCAAAAATAAATTCAAGTTTATAATCTTTGAAAAGTAAAGAAGTCACCTCTTTTGGGTACTCTAAATACTCAATAAATAGATAGTTCGGTCTTAAATCATACTGTGCAAAAAATGGAAAACTTGCACTTTCAATAAATAGTGCAATAACTATAAAGAGCAAAATATAAAAATAAAGAAATTTAGAGATAAATTTTGAGAAGATTTTTGGAGTAAGAGCCAAAAAAATTGCTGGAATTACAAGAATTATGGAGATAGTAATTGTATCCATTCTTAAGCCAAAAATAAAAGTAAGCAAAGATTCATTTAGAGAAATATCACTTAATCTATCAAAATATATTAGATAGAAAAAAACTCTTCCTATAAAAAATATAGCAACAAAAACAGCATAAACTTTCAAAAGTTCTTTAATAAGTTTCATAAAACCTCATAATTTTAAATTTTAGAAGCAAAAAACCAAATGAAAAATCATTTAGCTTTTTAAAATAGGTACTAAAGAGTAATATATTTTTGATTACAATTTGCTTTTAGCTTAATTCATTATCAATAATTTGACAAATTGTGTGTGCAAAAAGAATATGCATCTCTTGAATTCTTGGTGTATCATTTGAAGGAACAACTAAATTTATATCACAAAGCTCATTCATAGCTCCACCATCTCTTCCTGTTAATCCCAAAGTTTTGCATCCCATTTCTCTTGCAACTTTTAAAGCATTTATTACATTTGTTGAATTTCCAGAAGTAGAAATTCCTATTAATAAATCGCCTTTTTGTGCTAAAGCTTCAACTTGTCTATCAAAAACTCTATCATATCCATAATCATTTCCAATAGCTGTTAATGCACTTGTATCTGTTGTAAGAGCAATTCCTGGTAATCCTCTTCTTTCAGTTTTATATCTTCCTGTAAGCTCTGCTGCAATATGTTG
>CAYQFC010000192.1:0-2462 GCA_964416585.1 uncultured Aliarcobacter sp. | reverse complement strand
TCTTCACTTTGTTTTGATTGTGTTCATTTTCAAAACCACCAGTAATAAAGTTTTCATCAAACTGGTATATCTCAAATACTTTGCATTTTTCAAATTCATTTAAAATTAGATTCTCAAGTTACTTTATTTTCTGTAAAAATAGAAACTAGGTCTTTTACAGGATCATTAATTATATTAAATGGAGGAACTACTAGAGATAATAATGCAGAACTTACTCATTCTTGTTTTGCTTTATATATTGTATATTTAGAAAATCATATTAATTTAAACATATTATCAACCATTAAATCTGATATTTCTGTTTTTCTATTTAATAAAATGTCTTTTAGTGCATCAACTCACATTCAAAGTAAAGTTAGTGATGTTGTTAAGAATACTAAGTTTTTAAATCATTCCCTAAATAGTTTTTTATCTCAATTTTTATATCAATCACTCATTTTTCAAAAAACTTCTCTTCTAAAAGTATCTATTTGTTTTATTGAATAAGTTTTAAGCATATATAATAATCTCATATTTCAAGAAGTATTATAATATTCAGGTAGTTGTGATTTTGTAATTGGTTGATAATCTAAAAGTTTTGAGAATAATAAATATTGTATATCGTCATTTACCATATTGTTTTGAAGTGCTAGGATAGCGTTTGGTATATCTTCCTTATCAAGTATCTCTAAACCAGAAAAGTCTTCGCTAAGGACTTGTTTTTTAAGTTTTTGATAATATCAATTTATTAAAGTCTCTTTTCATAATGAATCCATTTTATCAAGTCAAACTAATTTAAATACATCTGAAACGGCTTTTTGGGTACTAGAAGGCTCATTAAATTCTTGCACCATACTAGATATTCCTAAATCTTCTTTTTTAACTTTAGATTTTCAAATTATTGCTTTTCAAAGTTCTTGTCAAGTTAGTAAAAATCAATTTTCATATAATGCAAATGCCAAATCTTGTATTTGAGTAAGTGTAGAGATTGGATTTCACATTGTAGTTAAATAAGACAAGTTTTTATATGCTTGTATTGCTGCGTCCATCTTTTTTATAGTAAATCTAGCCTTTAACACTCTAGTAAGTTTTAACTCTTCCTCTGGTGTTATTTTTCATTCTGTTAGTAAATTTAAAGTATATCTTCAAATAGAATCTTGCAAGTTTTCTCATTTACCAAATAATTTTCTAGCTTCAATATTGTCATTCATTGACTGAGTGTAAATTGATAATCAGTCGATAGAATCATAATAAAAATCATTTAAACTTGAATTTACTTCGTCGATAGTCCTTTCTTTTACATTTCAAGGAGCAGTCAAAGAGATTCAATTTTGAACATAACCCCTTAACATTTTATCAATTATTCAAGCCTTTTCATCTTCAGTAAGTTCTCATCTTTTTAATTCTTCTAATTTAATTGCGTCTCTTATTAGACTTCAATATTCAGATCAGTATATAGTATTTAATAATCATTTTGAGTCTCTTACAACTCTTGGAAAGTAGTTTTCTAGGTATCAAATATCCATTCAAACTTCTTTAGCTTTATTAAATATATCATCTAAAACCCCCTTATATTCTTTTAGTTCTTTTGATATTCAAAGTTTAGAGGCATAATAATCAATAACTCATAAATCATTGTTTTTAAGAGCAATATTAAGTATTCGATAATCATCTGAGTCTTTTTTTCATTTAATCTTTGTTGTTATGTCTTTTAAAATAGGTTTTGCATTTTGGATAATATCACTATTTAAAATCTCAAATTCAAACCTTTTAATTTTATTTTTTAATCAAACATTAATATCTCATATAATAGTATCAATAGGCACTAATGCTTTTTCTAATGTCTCTAAAAGAGAGTCTGTATATTTTTTAATTTTAGAGCCCTTTTTAATAAAAGTTTTATTATAAATTTCAGACAAAATTGGTTCTTCTTCTGCAAGTTGAAATTTTAGTGATTTTCCAAATTTTGTTTTAGGTTCTTCTATTTTACCACTTAATAAATCATTATAGAATTTTTTTAATGGATCATCTTTAAATAATCACTTAATCTTATCTATAATATTATTTATAAAATCCTTAATAGATTGTAATAGTCATTCTGTTTTAAATTTTCATTCTTCATTCTTATAAAATGTTTCTTCTGCCAAAAATTCTTCCCAGTCATCTCAATATTGTTTTTTAGCATCTGATTCAATTTCTTTAAATCTAGCAATATCAGTTTCTTTTAGGTTTTGTAAGGCCCTATGTGTTGTTTCGTGCCATACCGTAGTTTTAATTGCAGAGTCTTCAGATATTACTATTTTTCAAGTTTCAGCATCAAAATATCAATTAGCTTTTATTCAAATTAAATCTTTAATATTATCAACTACCTCTATTTCAGCTTTAGGATATAAATCTTTAATTTCTTTAATAGATGAATATAAATCAGTTTCTTTAATTCAAGATTCAGCTCAATATTTTTGTGCTATTTCTTTTTGATAAGA
>CAYQFC010000191.1:0-2465 GCA_964416585.1 uncultured Aliarcobacter sp. | reverse complement strand
AAGAAGCAGTAAGAAGAGAAGGAAATACAGGAGCTATTCTTATTTCATTAATTGAGCAAAGATTAGATAATGTAATTTATAGAATGGGATTTGCAACAACAAGAGCATTTGCTAGACAAATTACAACTCACGGACATATTTTAGTTGATGGAAAAAAAGTTGATATTCCTTCATACTTAGTAAAAGCTGGACAAAAAATTGAGATTAAAGAGAAATCTAAAAATAATCCTCAAATTAAAAGAGCTATTGAATTAACAAATCAAACTGGAATGGTTGATTGGGTTAATGTAGATAAAGATAAAGTATTTGGAATTTTCACAAGAATACCTGCTAGAGAAGAAGTAGTTATTCCAGTTGAAGAGAGATTAATCGTAGAGTTATATTCTAAATAAAAAATAAAAGGTAGCTAATGAAAAAATTTGCAGAAACTCCATTTTTACCAACTGAAGTTGAGATAGAAGCTATCAGCGAAAATGAGGCTAAAATATCAGCATATCCATTTGAAGATGGTTTTGCAATTACTTTAGCACACCCTTTAAGAAGACTTCTTTTAAGTTCATCTGTTGGATATGCTCCAATTGCTGTGAAAATAGAGGGTGCTACTCATGAGTTTGACTCATTAAGGGGTATGTTAGAAGATGTAGCTATTTTTGTTATTAATTTAAAAAACATTAAGTTTAAAATTAATGGTGATAAAAAACAAGTTGTTGTTGAATATACATTCAATGGACCAAGAGATATTAAGGGTGAAGATTTAATTAACTCTGAAGTTGATGTTGTTTCAAAAGATGCTCATTTAGCAACAATTAATAGCGATTGTAACTTAACATTCTCTGTTATTATTCAAAAAGGTATAGGATATATGCCTTCTGAAGATATTAGAGATATTGTTGGGCCTGATTATATACCAATTGATGCATTCTTTACACCAGTTAAAAAAGTTGTTTACGATATTGAAAAAATGTTAGTTGAAGATAATCCTAACTTTGAAAAAGCTGTATTTAGAGTATTAACAAATGGACAAATAACTCCAATAGCTGCATTTAAAGAAGCAGTTAGTGTTATGTATTCTCAAATGTCAGTATTTAATAAAGTTTTTGATTTATCAGATGTAGCTGTAAGCGATTCTGGTGAAGAACCTGCTGAGATTAAAGAGTTAGTTCAAAAAATTGAAGAACTAAATTTGAGTGCTAGAAGTTTTAACTCTTTAGATAGAGCTGGACTGAAATATTTAGGTGAACTAGTACTTATGAGTGAAGTTGAAGTTAAAAATATTAAAAATCTAGGTAAAAAATCTTATGATGAAATAGCTGAAAAGTTAGAGTCATTAGGTTATCCAGTTGAAAATACACTTCCAGAAAATATTGCTTCTTCTTTAAGAAGAAAATTAGAGCAATTAAAAGCATAAATTAAGGGTTTAATATGAGACATAAGCACGGTTATAGAAAGTTAAATAGAACTTCTGCTCATAGAAAAGCATTGTTAAAAAATTTAGCAATCGCTATTATTGAGAGAGAAAAAATCGAAACAACTGTTCCAAAAGCAAAAGAGTTAAAAAGATATATAGAGAAATTAGTAACATCTGCAAGAAATGCTGATTTAAATACACATAGATATGTATTTGCTGCATTACAATGTAAAGAAGCTACTAAAAAATTAATTAATGAAATTGCACCAAAATACGAAGGTAGAAATGGTGGATATACTTCAATAATTAAAACTAGAATTAGAAAAGGTGATGCTACTCCGATGGCATTCATCTCTTTCATCTAATCAAAAAGAGATAGATTTTCTATCTCTTTTCTACTTTTACACTAAAAAACAGTTCAAATAAATAAATTTACAAAATTCATCATTTTTTACTTACCTTTTTTTAAATTAATTTTAGATATAATCAGCCGTTTATTACACCTACAAAACATAGGAGAACGAATTTATGACTCTAAAAGAAGCACTAAAACTAAATAGTGAAGATATACAAAAATTAAAAGATAATTTAAAACTAGAGATTAAAAATAGTAAAATTGGTGCTTATATTGAGCAATTAGAAAATAGTGATATTAATAGTAGCGGAAATGGTATTCCAATAGCTATTAAAAATAATATAAATGTAAAAAATTGGGAACTGACATGTTCAAGTAGTATTTTAAAAGGGTATATAGCTCCTTTTAATGCAACAGTTATAGAGAATTTGGAAAAAGCAGGTTTAAGCCCATTTGGACTTACAAATATGGATGAATTTGCGATGGGAAGCTCTACAGAAAGTTCAGCTCATGGGAAAACTTTAAACCCACACGATAATAGTAAAATTCCAGGTGGAAGTAGTGGTGGAAGTGCTGCTGCTGTTGCTGCTGGGATTGCAATTGCGGCTTTAGGAACTGATACAGGTGGAAGTATTAGACAACCAGCAGCTTATTGTGGAGTTGTTGGAATGAAACCAACTTATGGAAGAGTTAGCAGATACG
>CAYQFC010000190.1:0-2478 GCA_964416585.1 uncultured Aliarcobacter sp. | reverse complement strand
TTAATTACTTTTTTTATATTTCTCTTAATTGCTCCTGCTATAATGTAGATAATAATATTATTTGGATATAGAAATGAAAAAAATACTTTTTTTAATTTTTTTTATAACTTCTTTATTTTCACAAAATTTACAAAAAACTTCTATTCAATTAATGTGGCTTGATCAGTTCCAGTTTGCTGGATTTTATATGGCAAAAGAGCAGGGTTTTTATGAAAATGTTGGATTAGATGTTGAGATTAAGAAGTTTAATAGCAATATAAATATAACAGATGAAGTTCTTAATAAAAGAGCTGATTTTGGAGTAAACTCTACATCTTTATTTGTTGATAAATCTCAAAATAAAAATATTGTTCTTCTTGGAGCTATTTTCCAAACATCTCCTTTAATGGTTTTGGCTTTAGAAAATTCAAGTATAGATTCAGTTCAAGATTTTAAAAATAAAAAATTAATGATTACACAAGAGCAGTTGGGTTTTGCAACTTTTAAAGCTATGCTTAGTAGCAATGGAGTGAATATTTCTGATATGAAAATTTTGCCACACTCTTATAATGTAGATGATTTAATAGATAAAAAAACTGATTTAATGCTATCTTATACAACAAATGAGCCATTTTTACTAAAGGAAAAATCTTATGAAAGCAGAATTTTTCATCCAAAAGATTATGGGTTTAATTTTTATGAAGAGCTTCTTTTTACTAGTGAAGAACTTGCAAATAGTAAACCAAAACTTGTAAATGATTTTTATAAAGCTAGTATTTTGGGTTGGATTTGGGCATTTAATAATATAGATGAGAGTGTTGATATTATTTATAATAAATATAATTCACAAAACAAGAGCAAAGAAGCACTTTTATTTGAAGCAAATGAGATGAAAAAGCTTGTTCTTGATGAGTTTGGAAATATTGGGACATTAAATAAGGATAAATTAAACCTAATAATAAATACATATAAAGTTATGGGATTGATTAAAAATGATATAAATCTTGAAGATTTTGTATTTAATAATGCTATTTTGGATATTAGGTTAAATAGCGAAGAGCAAAACTACTTAAAGCAGAAAAAAAGTATTACTTACTGTTCTCATAGTGATTTAATGCCTTTTGAGGCAATTTTGGATAATAAACATATAGGATTTACAGAAGATTATATAAACTATATCTCTAAAACTTTAGGAGTTGAATTTGAGTTTATTCCAACATCTCATTGGAGTGAGAGTTTGAAAAAAACTATTGAAAATAGTTGTGATATTTTGACAACCATTGCAAGTAAAAAAGATAGAGAAGAGCTTTTGAATTTTACAAAACCAATTATAGAGTTTCCTTTTGTTTTGGTAACAGATACAGTAAAGCCATTTATTGAAAATATAAATAAGCTAGAAAATGTAAAAATCGCTTTGGTTAAAGGTTTTGCAACTACAAAAATAATAAAAGAGCGATATAAAAACCTTAATTTTGTTGAATATAATTCACTTCGTGAGTGTTTGGATGCTGTAAGAAAAGGTGAAGTTTATGCAGCTATTGATTCTCTTGCTGTTGTAGGATATGAGATTCAAAATCATTTTGCTGGGGAGCTTAAGGTGTCTGGAAAAGTTGATGAGAAGCTTGAACTTTTTATGGCAACAAATATAAATAATAAAACTTTGGCATCTGTTTTGGATAAAACTCTTGATTCAATAGGCGATAAACAAAAACAAGAATTTCTTAACAAGTGGGTATATATTAAGTATGAAGAGAGTTTAAATAGTAGGCTTATTTCTCAAATATCTATATTGTTTATAGTGGTTTTTTTGGTTTCAATATTTTTATATAGAGCATATTTACTTAAAAAAACAAACAAAGAACTAGAGATTAAAGTTGCACAAGAAATAGCAAAAAACGAAGAAAACAATCAGATTCTAATGCAACAATCAAAAATGGCAGCAATGGGTGAAATGCTTGAAAATATAGCTCATCAGTGGAGACAACCACTATCAACAATTAGTGTATGTACAACTGGTTTGGAGCTTAAAAAAGAGATGAATGTTTTAAGTGATGATGATTTTTATGACTCAATAAACCATATAAAATCATCTATATTATATCTTACAAACACAATTGAAGATTTTAGGAATTTTTTAAATAAAGAAAAAATAATATCAAATATAGATGTAAATAGTTTAATAACAAAGGTTTTAGATATATTAATGCCATCTTTTAAATCTCATAATATAGAAGTTGTAAAAAATATAGAAGATATACATTTTGCTAGTTTTGAAAATGAGCTAATTCAAGTACTAATAAATATCTTAACAAATGCAAAAGATGCTTTAAAAGAACTAGAAAATCGAAATAGATATATATTTATTGATATAAAAAAGTTTGAAAATAGTGTAAATATAGAGATTTATGATAATGCTTTGGGTATAAAAAAAGAGATACTTACTAGAGTTTTTGAACCATATTTTACAACAAAACATAAATCACAAGGTACAGGAATTGG
>CAYQFC010000189.1:0-2488 GCA_964416585.1 uncultured Aliarcobacter sp. | reverse complement strand
TTACTTGATATTATTAGAAACTTTACAATTTTTGAAATTGATCAAGGAAGAACAATAAAAAAACTTCCAAGATACCAACAATTAAGAGCAGTTAATAAAATTGTGAAGCGATTAAAAACTGAAAATAAAGGTGGTGTTGTTTGGCATACTCAAGGATCTGGAAAATCTATTACTATGGTTTATTTAGCCACAAAACTTAGACGTGAAGAAGCTGGATTTGATAATCCAACTATTTTAGTAGTAACTGATAGAATAGATTTAGATAATCAAATAAGCTCAACATTTAGAAGAACTGGATTTTCTAATCCAATTCAAGCAGTTAGTATTTCAAACCTAAAAGAGCTTTTAAAAGATTCTTATGGAAAAACTCTTATGACAACTATTCATAAGTTTCAAGAAAGAGCTGAAGAACAAAAAGAAGAGATAGAAATACTAAGTGATAAATCAAATGTATTTGTATTGATTGACGAAGCTCATAGAAGCCAATATGGTATGACAGCTGCTTATATGAGAAATTCATTACCAAATGCAAAATTTATTGCATTTACAGGAACACCAATTGATAAAGAAGAGAAATCAACTCTTAGAACCTTTTATGGTGGAAATGATTATATTGATAAATATACAATTAAACAATCAGTTGAGGACGGTAATACTTTAGCTATTAGATACCAAACTGGAATGCCTGAATATTTTATAGAAAAAGATTTAATGAATGAAGTATTTAGTTCTGTTTTTGGTCATGAAAGTGAAGAAAAACAAGCAAAACTAAAATCAAAGGCAGCTTCACTTGATACTTTTTTAATGGCAAAAAGAAGAGTAGAAGAAATCGCAAAACATATAATCAAACATTTCAAAGAAAAAATCTATCCAAACAACTATAAAGCAATGTTAGTGTGTCATAATAGATACCAAGCAATAGCTTATCAAAAAGCATTTTTAAAACTAAAAGAGCAAGGACTTAACTCTTTTGAATCAAAAGTTATCATGAGCTTTGATAATAAAAAAGATCCAATTGAATTTAGAGAACTAGCAGTTGAAGAAGATAAGATTAAAAAAGCAATTGAAGAGTTTAAACTTCCTTTTGGAAATGAAAATGAAAAATCTTTAAGCGGTGAAAAAAGATTTGATAATACAGCTATCTTAATTGTTTCAGATATGCTACTAACTGGATATGACGCTCCAATAGTTCAATGTATGTATATTGATAAATTATTAAAAGAACATACACTTTTACAAGCAATAGCAAGAGTAAATAGAACTAAATCAGGAAAAGAGTATGGGTTAGTAGTTGATTATGCAGGTATTACAAACTATTTAACTGAAGCTTTAAAAATCTTTAGTGGAGATTTAGAAACTCAAGACGTTATGACAGATATTGAAAATGAAAAAACTATTTTAGAAAATAGACACTCTAAAATGGTTGCATTTTTTAATGATATAAAAATTGATAGATTTAAAGATAGAGCTAAATTTGTGGACGAATGTGTATTATTTTTAGAGCCAGAAGATTTAAGAGATAAATATATTGATCTAGTAAAACTATTTAATAAATCAATGGATATTGTTTTACCTGATTCTTTTGCCACAAAGTTTGAATATGATTTAAAACTTTATAATGATATTAAATTAGAAGCTGTAAATACCCATACACCTGAAAAAATGTTTATTACAAGAGAAGAAACTAAAAAAATTCAAATGATAATAGATGAACATTTAAGAGCTATTGGAGTTCATTATCTATTACATGACGCTATTGATATAACAGACCCTGAAGCTTTTAGAAGAGAGTTAGAAAATAAAAGTGGTAAAACAAAAGAACTTACAATTGCAAATAGAATAAAACACACTATTGCTGCAAATAAAAAAGAGAATCCTGATTTTTATAAAGATATTGCAAAAAGACTTGAAGAGTTAATTAAAGCAAAAGAAGAGGATAGAATCACTCAAGCTCAACTTTTAATAGAGTTTGATAAGCTTCAAGAAGAGATTAGAAACTCAAAAGAGGAATGGAAAAGATTAGGACTTACTTCAAAAGAGCAATTTCCAATATTTAAAACTCTTGAAAAAGTTGTTTCAGACCCAAAAGAATTTACTATTGCAGTTTTTGAAAAAATAAATATCTATCTTCAAAAATCAGATTGGAAAGACCATGACGATATAAAAAAAGAGATTAGAAAAAATATAAAATCACTTTTAAGAAATAATGGAGTTGATAAAGAATTAGTTAATTCATTACCAATTACTATACTAGAGATTTTAGAAAATCAATGATTGAATCAATAGATTATGGAACTCAAACAATAGAGTTTGAAGTTCAAAGAAAAAAAGCTTGTAAAAACACATATATTACAGTTGAACGAGATATTGGAGTAGTTGTAAAAACTAATGTAGATATTTCAATTGAAGAACTTAAAACTCTAGTAAAATCAAAAGCTAAATGGATTTTAAAAAAGTTTGAAGAAATAGGGCAATCAATAGATTATGG
>CAYQFC010000188.1:0-2499 GCA_964416585.1 uncultured Aliarcobacter sp. | reverse complement strand
AATCATATGTTGGTTTTTTTGCATTACAAAATGCATTAAAACTACTTGAAATATTATGTCCTATCCCATCTGTTATAATTAAAACTGTTTTATTGCTCATTTTATTTAAACCTTTTAAAATAAATAATATATTATAATCGCGATTATTATATCAAAATCAAGGTTTAATTTTGTTTTATTGGCTCTATCGACATTTAGAAATCAACATTTTTCAATATATCTCTGTTCGTGCTGGAATTAGCTTTTTTATAGCTTTTATTTTAACTATTTATATAATGCCAAAATTTATAGCTTGGGCTAGAAGTAAAAAAGCTTCTCAACCAATATATGAATTAGCTCCTGAATCTCACAAACAAAAAGTAGGAACTCCTACAATGGGTGGAGTTGTTTTTATTTTTGCAACAATAGTTGCTACACTTTTAACTGCAAAATTAAATAATTTTTATATTGTTGGTGGACTTTTAACATTGGCTATTTTTTCACTAATTGGTATTCAAGATGATTACAAAAAAATTAGTAAAGCTAAAAATAGTGCTGGATTAAGTGCAAGAATGAAGCTGCTATTTCAGTTTTTAGGTGCTTTTTTAGTTGTTGCTTTAATCTATTACTATGGACACACAACAGATTTATATACACCATTTTATAAATATCCTATATTTGAAATGGGTGTTTTTGCAATACTATTTTGGATGTTTGTAATTGTTGGTTCATCAAATGCTGTAAATCTAACAGATGGACTTGATGGATTAGCTACTGTTCCTTCAATTTTAGCATTTACAACACTATCAATTTTAGTTTATGTTGTTGGGCATGTTGGCTTTGCAAACTATTTGTGGATGCCAAGCATTAGTATTGCTGGTGAATTAGCTGTAATGGGTGCTGCAATTTGTGGAGCTTTGATTGGATTTTTATGGTTTAATGCTTATCCTGCTGAGGTTTTTATGGGAGATAGTGGCTCTTTACCTTTGGGGGCATTCATAGGATATTTGGGTATTGTTTCAAAATCTGAACTTTTACTTTTAGCAATTGGATTTATCTTTGTTTTAGAGACGGTTTCGGTTATGCTTCAAGTTGGTTCATATAAATTAAGACAAAAGCGAGTTTTTTTAATGGCACCAATTCACCACCATTTTGAACAAAAAGGTTGGAAAGAGAATAAAATTATTGTAAGATTTTGGATAATATCGTTTATGGCAAATTTAATTGCACTATCTAGTTTAAAGTTGAGATAATATGGAAAATATAGAGAATTTCAGAGTTTTAGGAAAAGGAAAAACAGCACTTGCCTTAAAAAAAAGATTTCCAAACATAAGATTATTTGATGATGGGGATATTGATAGCTTTGATAAGAATTCAGATGAATTAACCATTGTAAGCCCTGGAATTCCACCGCACAATCTACTTGTTCAAAATTCAAAAAATATCTCTAGTGATTATGATCTATTTTATAAAGATATGCCATTTTCAATTTGGATTAGTGGAACAAACGGAAAAACTACAACAACTCAAATGTGCCAACATATTTTAGAGAGTTATAACTCTTGTTATGGTGGAAATATAGGAGTTCCTTTAAGTGGACTTGATAAAAATAAAAGAATATGGATACTAGAAACTTCATCTTTTACTCTTCACTATACAAATATAGCAAAACCAAATATCTATATATTGCTTCCTATAACAGAAGATCATATAACTTGGCATGGAAGTTTTGAAGAGTACAAAAAAGCAAAATTAAAACCTTTAAGCCTAATGAATGAGAGTGATATTGCAATTATTCCAAGTGAGTTTAAAGATATAAAGACAGAAGCACACACAATATATTATAGCTCTAGTGATGATTTATGTGAAGAGTTTAATATTGATAAGTCAAAAATAAATTTTAACGAACCATTTTTATTAGATGCAATTATGGCAATAATTTCAAGAAAAATAATTTTTGATGATATAGATTATGATTTAATAAACTCATATAAAATTGATAAGCATAAAGTTGAAGAGTTTAGAGATAGTAAAAATAGAGTATGGATAGATGACAGTAAGGCAACAAATTATGATGCTACAATAAATGCACTGGTACCATATAAAGATAAAAATATACATATTATATTGGGTGGAGATGATAAAGGTGCTTGTTTAGAGCTACTTTTTGAGAATTTAAAAGATTTAGATATTGTAGTTTATGCAATTGGAACAAATAGAAAAAAAATAGTTAAATATTGTGATACTTACAATATTAAAGTAATAGAGTGCGAATTTTTAGATATTGCAGTAAAAGAGATAGATAAAAATCTAATAAAAAATAGTATAGGAATACTCTCTCCTGCAGCAGCTTCACTTGACCAATTTAAGTCTTATGCCCATAGAGGAGATGAATTTAAGAAATTTGTAGAAAATTTAAGCAAAGATTAATAATATGCTTTGTATAATTGCACTCCAATTTGTCTTGGTTCGATAGCTCAGTCGGTAGAGCAAAGGATTGAAAATCCTTGTGTCGACAGT
>CAYQFC010000187.1:0-2504 GCA_964416585.1 uncultured Aliarcobacter sp. | reverse complement strand
TTTGTCAAGGGGTAAGAGCTTAATTGTGGCTTAAATTTTGGAATTCTTTTTTATTCTTGGGTTTTATTTACTAATTATTTGAGAAAAGCCCGTTTTTGGCGATATTTCTATCTCAAAAAATTTATTATCATTTGTTATAAATTTTATTTTACATGGCTTTTTTATCTCATAATTGTTCTCATCTGCATATATATTTGATAATTTTGAGTAAACTCTTCCATCATTTCCAAAAGATATTTGTCCTAAAGATGTTGTACTATTACATGTCATATCAACTGATTTAATATTATAGTTCTTTGAAAGAAGGGTATAGCTACTATTTTCACTTTTTTGTTCACAATAGTTATTTGCAAAAATATATTTTTTTGTAAGCGGGTCTTTTAAACTCTCTTTTTGATTTATCTGTCCAGTATCATTTTTTTCGCTATATATTACAAAATATACTCCACCAACACTCTCTCTACATCTAAAAAACTTCATAGTCCATCTTCTTTTATGCCATATTGAGTCATCATTGATTTTTTCTCTCTCTTTGAATTTATCATCAATTAAGGCTTGATATCTTAACTCTTTTAGATATAAAATAATTCTATTTTCTAATTCTTTTAAATTATTGCTATCTTTTTTTGGTGTAAAGCTTAAATATATAATTGCAATTACGCTTATTATTAATATTAGTTCAAAAAGTATAGATGATTTTTTCATTATAATTTTTTTATATATACAAAGAGTAAATCTTTTCCTAAGTAGTTAATTACAATTTTCTCATCATAATTGTAAAACTCTTTTGTAGATAAAAAATAGTTATTTCCCTCTTTTATATTATAAAACTTAAGTCGCAAAGAGAACTCTTTATCATCTATTATTATATTATTAATATCCCTTTGTTTTAGTTCATAAGCTAAATCTTTTGCAAAATGATATTGATAAACAAAGTGTTTTTTTGGTTCTTCCAAAAAATAGTATAGAGGTTTATTTATAAATGTAAGAAATATATTTAAACTAAGCATAAATATAATCAAAATTCCTAAAATATTGTATGTGCCTCTAAACTCTTTTAATCGAACCCTATATGCACTCAAAAATTGCTTTAGCATACTTGGAATAAAAATAACAACAAAAGGTGCAAAATCTTCAATATAGACTCTTTGTCTAAAAGAGACAATAATGGATAAAATTAATGCGGTAAAACTAATATACCAACTCAGGCTTTTTGTTGAAGAGAACATATCTTTATAAATTGTATACAAAAAATATAAAAATAAAACTGGAGAAAAAACAGCAGAATATATACCAAAAGTATCAATCAAAAACCCTTTTGGTTTTCCACCTGTTGAAAATCCATATATATAAAGTGATAAAAAAAACAACAAAACACTTATATATAAAAGTAGTCTATCTTTTGTTTTAAAAGAGAAGAAAAAAAGTGCTAAAAATAGTATTGCAAAAGAGTTGTCTACTAAAAGTAAAATAGGCAAAAGAATATATGGATGCTTTTGGTATTTCTCGTAATAATAAATATACAATAAAGTCAAAAAAGTAACAATAATTGCCGTATTTACAAGCAAAGAAGCACTTAAAACTCCTGGAAGCGACATAAATATAAGGATATTTACAAATCTATCTTTTTCATATTTGAAGTAATTTTTTGTAATTTTGTACATTAAAAATACACTTAATATATATAAAATTACAAATGGAGTTCTTAGAGCTAAATCATTTTGACCAAAAAAATAAGTTGAAATATTTGTTATTATTGATAAAATAGATCTATTTTCAAATAGATTTAGTGCCTCTTTATAAGAGATACTCAAAGAGTACTCTACTTTTAAAAACAGTAATATAGCAATAAAAAAAAGAGTTAAATAAAAGTAAATTTTAAATCTATTTTGATAAATCATTTTATAGTTTTAAGAAATTATCTATTATTTTATGTCCATATTCACTCATAATTGACTCAGGATGAAATTGAACTCCATAAATATTTTTATCTTTTATCTCTAAAGACATTATTTCATTGTCATCAAGGCTTTTTGAAGTCACAATTAAACTGCTTGGTAGCTCTTTATTTTCAACTGTTAATGAGTGATATCTTGTTTGTGTAAACTCTTTTGGAAGTGTTTCAAAAATTTTTGTATTTTCTAAAACCTCTATTCTTGAAGTTTTTCCATGCATTTTATTTTTTGCACGTACAACTTTTGCTCCAAAAGCTTGGGCAATTGCTTGATGACCTAAACAAATTCCAAAAATTGGTACAACTCCAGCAAACTCTTTTATTACTTGAAGGCAAACTCCAGCTTCGTTTGGAGTAGCAGGTCCTGGAGAAATTATTATTTTATTAGGATTTAAAGCTTTTATCTCTTCAATACTCAATTCATCATTTCTAATTATCTTTAAATCTGCTCCCAATTCTAAACAATATTGAACAATATTATATGTAAAGCTATCGTAATTATCAATCATTAAAATCATTATAAACCTTTTTTAAAAAATTCTCCTATTAT
>CAYQFC010000186.1:0-2514 GCA_964416585.1 uncultured Aliarcobacter sp. | reverse complement strand
AACCTACTATTTATAGATAAACTATTTTTAGAAGATACTTTAAAATATTTTTTTACACTAAAAATGTTTAATAAATTCATGAATTTTCCAAAATTTCTTTTACTTTTTTAAACTGAATTATATTATCAAACTCTTTGTCAGCTTTTTCTTTTCCTGCAAGAGCTAGTTTTTCTCTTAGCTCTTTATCTTCATAGATAAGATTTAGTTTTTTATATAAATCTTTACTATCCATACTTTCAAATAAAAGACCAGTTTTGTTATCATCAATTATTTCTAGAGGTCCGCCACTATTACTTCCTAAAACACAAACACCACATTTCATAGCTTCAATCAGCACAAGCCCAAAAGTCTCTTTTTTAGTGGCTAAAACTACACAATCGGAAATTTGCATAAAATCAGTAGGATTAGAAACAAAGCCAGTAAATATATCATTTGAATAGCTATTTTTTAGATTATTAAAATAGTTTTCATCCATATAGTGACCAACAACTAAAGTTTTTATTTTTATACCACTTTTTCGCAAACTTTCAACAGCTTCTAAAACTATATGTTGTCCTTTTGCTTCTTCAATTCTTCCAACTATACAAACTATAAATTCATCAGCGATATTAAAAGATTTTTTTAAACTATTTTTTTCTTCATTGCTTAAAAGTTTAGGAGTATTTGCTCCAATATAAGAAGTCTCTATTTTAGGTCTTATATCTTTTGGGATAAATTTTTCGAGTTGCTCTTTTACTAGATTTGTAACAGCAATCATCATATCTATATTTTTATATAAAAACTTATGATAAAAATCACTTTTAAATCTTGTCATATGCATATGTCTTGTTTGAACAATTTTTGGTTTTCTTTTTGAAAGAAGTTTTGCAAAAACAACTACTGGAATATCTTTCGTCCAGTGAATATGGACTATATCAATTTTTTCTTTATCTATAATTTTTGCAAGTTTCAAAAAATTATATCTTGAAAGCTCAAAATAATCTATTTTTTCATTTTCAAATATATTTTTGAGTTTAGATTTCTTATTTATAACAGCATGAGAATTTAGATATTTTGTTATATTTTTCATATACAATTCAAGTCCACCTAAATCAGGAGACAAACAAACTTCTAAGATTTTTTTCATAAACTTCTTTCATTTAAAATAGGATGGTATTTTATTTTATTGAGAGTTAAAAAGCTATTAAATTGTTTTTGGATAAAATCTAAGCTTATTAAATAAAAAAGGCAAAAATTGTCAAATTATAAATTTACAATAAATGAAGATTTTAAACATTTTAAAGATTTTTTAGAAAATATAAAAGAGCATTTTGCAACTAGTAAAAACTCTATTCATAAAGCAAGAAATGAGATAAAAGTTATAAATTATCAAAATAGTGATTTAGTTGTAAAATCTTTCAAAGTTCCAAACTTTTTAAATAGGATTATCTATACTTTTTTTAGAAGCTCAAAGGCAAAAAAGTCATATGAATATGCTATAAAAATAGCTTCTTTTACCCCAAAACCAATAGGATATATTGAATTTTATGAAAACACTCTTTTGGCAAATAGCTATTTTGTGAGTGAAAAATTTGATTATAGTTTTACTATACGAGAGCCACTTTTAGATACAAATTTTCCAAGTAAAGAGAAGATTTTTAAAGCTTTTGCAAAATTTAGCCACTCTTTGCATGAAGCTGAGATTTATCATCTTGATTTTAGCCCTGGAAATATACTTATAAAAGAGCAAAATGGTGAATATATTTTTAAAATCGTGGATATAAATCGTATGAAATTTAGACCACTTTGCAATGAGCTAAGAATGAAAAACTTCTCAAAACTTTGGGCAAAAGATGAGGATTTAAAAATTATCATAAAAGAGTATGCGAAAATATCGGGTGCAAATGAAGATGTGCTACTTCAAAAAGCACTAAAATTTTCACACAAACATAAAGCAAAAATAAATTTTAAAAAAAGATTAAGAGGGCAAAAAGTTGTTGATTAGTGTTATGTATCATCATGTAAATAGCGATAGATGTTCAAATGATTTGGAGATTTTCAAAGAGCATTTAAAGTATATAAGTGAAAATTTTACCTCTATTTTTCCAGGCGAAAAAGTGGAAAAGAAGAGTATTTGTCTAACTTTTGATGATGCTTATGCTGATTTTTATTTTTTGATTTTTCCACTTTTAAAAAAATATAATCTAAAAGCACTTTTGGCAATTCCATCAAAATATATTTTAGATGATACAGAAGAAGAAGCAGAAAATAGAATGAATTTTGAGCATAATGATTTGTTTGAAAATTATCAAAAAGCCACGTTTTGCACATATAAAGAGTTAAAACAGATGCAAGAGAGTGGTTTAGTAGTTTTTGGTTCTCACTCACATTCTCATATTGATTTAACACAAAAACAAGTTGATTTAGATTTAGAGTTAAGAGTTTCGAAACAGATTTTAGAAGATAAGTTAAATACAAACATAGATAGTTTTGTATTTCCTTTTGGAAAATACAATCAAGATATTTTAAAAGAGG
>CAYQFC010000185.1:0-2542 GCA_964416585.1 uncultured Aliarcobacter sp. | reverse complement strand
CACTATAATTTATATTGTAAAATTATAAGAAATAGCTATTTTCTTAAGTTTTTAAATTTTTTGGATATAAATTTTTTCATAAGCAAAAAAATAGAAAAAGCTTTGGAAAATAAAAATATATGTCATAATTTAAATTATTTTGAAGAACTTGTAAATAAAAGAGTTAAAAATTATACAGAAGATATTGTTATTGAAGGGCACTATCATCAAGCAAAATCTTATAAAATAGGAAATCAAGAGTATATAAATATTCCATCTTTATGTTGTCAAAAAAGTTTTACAAGATTTAAAAATAAAACTTTTTTAAATGAAAATTTATAGGAAAATAAATGGCAAAATTTGAAGTAATAAGTGAATACTCTCCAAGTGGAGATCAGCCAAAGGCTATTGAAGTTTTAAGTAAAAGTATAGAAGCTGAAAATCAGTACAACACACTTTTGGGAGTTACTGGAAGTGGAAAAACCTATACTATTGCAAAAGTTATTGAAAAAGTGCAAAAACCAACACTTATTATGACTCACAATAAAACCTTAGCAGCTCAGCTATATAGCGAGTTTAAGCAGTTTTTTCCAAATAATCATGTGGAGTATTTCATCTCTTATTATGACTATTATCAACCAGAAGCTTATATTCCAAGAAGTGATTTATTTATAGAAAAAGATAGCTCTATAAATGATGAGCTTGAAAGATTAAGACTTAGTACAACAGCATCGCTTTTATCTTTTGATGATGTTATTGTAATAGCTTCAGTATCAGCAAACTATGGTTTGGGAAATCCAGCTGAGTATAAAGCTATGGTTCAAAGAGTTGAAGTGGGATTTTCCTACTCTCAAAAGGCATTTCTTTTAAAACTAATAGAGATGGGTTATAAAAGAAATGATAAATTTTTTGATAGAGCTGATTTTAGAGTAAATGGCGATGTTATTGATATTTTTCCTGCATATTATGAAGATGAGTTTATTAGAGTTGAGTTTTTTGGAGATGAAGTTGAAACTATCTCAAAACATGAGTATTTGACAAATGAAAAGATAAAAAATCTAGAAGAGATTATTATCTATTCTGTTAATCCCTTTGTTGTAACAAAAGATAACCTTGCAAGGGCAGTTAAGCAAATAGAAGAGGAGCTTGAAGAACGACTTGAATTTTATCAAAAAGAGCAAAAACTAGTAGAGTATCAAAGGCTAAAACAAAGAGTTGAGTTTGATTTAGAGATGATTGAAGCAACTGGAATGTGCAAAGGAATAGAGAACTATGCAAGACATTTAACAGGTTTAAAACCAGGGGAAACACCCTACTCTTTATTAGATTATTTTTCTCAAATGGATGAAGATTTTTTATTAGTTGTTGATGAAAGCCATGTATCTTTAAGCCAATTTAGAGGGATGCATGTTGCTGATAGAAGTAGAAAAGAGGTTTTAGTTGAGTATGGATTTAGGCTTCCATCAGCACTTGATAACAGACCTTTAAAATTTGATGAGTT
This sequence comes from uncultured Aliarcobacter sp., assembly GCA_964416585.1. Taxonomy (GTDB): domain Bacteria; phylum Campylobacterota; class Campylobacteria; order Campylobacterales; family Arcobacteraceae; genus Aliarcobacter. The sequence goes on along the minus strand of CAYQFC010000185.1, from coordinate 1,062 downwards.
TATAAAAAAAGCCCCAAATTATATTTTTGTAAGTGCAACTCCAAATGAACTTGAACTTGAACTAAGCTCTGTTGTAGCAGAACAGATTATACGACCTACAGGGCTTCTTGACCCAATTATTGAAATAATGGATAGTGAATTTCAAGTAGAAAAACTTCACGATGAGATTAAAAAAACGGTAGCCAAAAATCAAAGAGTACTGGTTACCGTTTTAACAAAAAAGATGGCTGAAGAGTTGGCAAGTTACTATGCAAATTTAGGAATAAAAGTAAAATATATGCACTCTGAAATAGATGCAATTGAGAGAAACCAAATAATAAGAGAGCTAAGGCTAGGAACTTTTGATGTTTTAATAGGAATAAATTTGCTTAGAGAAGGGCTTGATATTCCAGAAACTTCCCTTGTTGCAATACTAGATGCCGATAAAGAGGGATTTTTAAGAAGTAAGACTTCACTTATACAAACTATTGGAAGAGCTGCTAGAAATGAAGAGGGAAGAGTTATTTTATTTGCAAAAAAGATAACAGCTTCTATGCAATTTGCAATTGATGAGACAAATAGAAGAAGAAAACTACAAGAAGAGCATAATATTCTTCATAATATCACTCCAAAATCAACAACAAGAAAACTAGAAGATAGCCTAAAACTTGAAGAGTACGATACAGTTGCTCTAAAAAAACAGCGACTTGAAAAGATGCCAAGTAGTGAGCGAAAAAAAATATTAGTAGAGCTAAATAAACAGATGAAAAAAGCTTCAAGTGAGTTGAATTTTGAAGAGGCTATTAGATTAAGAGATGAGATAGCAAAAATAAAAGAGATATAGACTTTATAAAAAAAACATATATTTTTGGCTATAATCGACAACATTTTAAGTAAAGTGGGTAATAGAATTGCTAAATTTAGAAAGCCTTGATATACAAAAACAAAAGATAAATGAGCTTGAAAAAGTAGAAGAACTTAAAAATATTTTTCCCGAGATTTTTGAAGATGGAAAACTAAATATTGAGAAGTTTAAAAATATACTTTTTGATATAAAAGATGAAAAAACTGAACACTATAGTT
>CAYQFC010000184.1:0-2554 GCA_964416585.1 uncultured Aliarcobacter sp. | reverse complement strand
TACTATTTAATAGAAAATAGTGAACTAAAAGAGTATTTGGAAAAAGCAAATACACTTTTAAGGCCAGAATTAACAAAAGAAGGCTCTTTTGAGCCTATTATTAAGGAGATAAAAAAGTGGCAGAACTAGATAAAGCATATAAACTTCTTGCAATCCAAGAGAAGATTTCAAATGCAAAAGCAAAAGATTTGATAGATAGAGGATTAGTAAAAGTTGGTGATAAAAAAGTAATGATTGCTAGGGGTGAACTTAAAGTTGGTACAAAATTTAATGTAAAAGAGTTATCAAAAACAAAGGTTATTTTTGAAGATGATAATATTCTAGTTGTTGATAAACCAGCTTTTATAACAGCAGATGAAGTTGCTCTAAAATTTCCAAATGCAATACTGCTAAATAGACTTGATAAAGAAACAAGTGGTGTTATGATGTTTGCAAAGAATGAGGATTTTCAAAAGAAAGCCATAAAAGAGTTTGCCCAAAATAGGGTTTATAAAGAGTATGTGGCTATTGTTGAAGGAAAAGTTATTGAAGAGATTATCATAGATAAGCCAATTTTAACAATAAAAGAGAAAGGTATTGCAAAATCAAAAATAGATAAACATGGAAAGAGTGCAAAAACAACAGTTTATCCAATGCTTGTTGAAGGAAATAAATCAAAGATAAAACTTGTAATTGAGAGTGGACGAACACATCAAATAAGAGTTCATCTAAATTCAGTTGGATTACCAATTATTGGTGATGCAATTTATGGAAGAACAGCTTCAAATGTAAATAGAGTTTTGCTTCATTCAAAAATTACAAGAATTTTTGATTATGAGTTTAAATCACCAGAACCAAAAGAGTTCAAGGTGTATGATTTTAGCTAATCTTAAGCTTATTGAAATACAAATAGCCTATTTTTAGGCTTTTGTAGAAAAATAAACTAAAATAAAACTTAAATATAATTTTTTGATTTAATCTAAATTAAAGTAAAATTTATATAAAATCCCAAAATAAAAAATATAGGAGTTGTATTTTGTTCGATTCAATAACAGGCTCACTTAGAGGAATAATAGGAAAAATTAGACATCAAGATGATGTTGCATCGCTAAGTCGTGCTGTAAGTGAACTTAAAAAAGCATTTTTAAAAGCCGATGTTCATCATAAAACTACAAAAGATTTATTAAGTGCAATTGAAATTGAGACAAAAAAGATAGGAATTGGACAAGATAACTTCATAAAAGTATTAAAACAAGAGTTGGAAAAAGTTTTAACAGCAAATGGAAATCAAGGATTTGTATTCTCTTCAACTCCTCCAACTGTTGTTTTAATGACAGGGCTTCAAGGAAGTGGAAAAACAACAACAACTGGAAAACTTGCAAACTATTTAAAAACAAGAAAGAAAAAAGTTTTAGTAGCTGCTTGTGATTTGCAAAGACTTGCAGCGGTTGAACAGTTAAAACAAATTGCAACTCAAATTGATGTTGATATATATTTTGATGATATTGAAAAAGACCCAATAAAAATTGCAAAAAGTGCAGTAGAAAAGGCTAAAAAAGAGTTTTATGATGTTGTTTTAATAGATACAGCTGGAAGGTTGGCTATTGATGAAGAGTTGATGCTTCAATTAAAAGATATTAAAAATGCAATTAATCCAAATGAGATTTTCTATGTTGCAGATGCTCTAACAGGGCATGATGCCACAAAAACTGCAAGAACATTTAAAGAAAAAATAGGAATAGATGGAGTTATTTTATCAAAATATGATGGCGATACAAAAGGTGGAGTTGCTTTAAGTATAGCTAGTCAAGTTGAAGTTCCTCTAAGATTTATTGGTATTGGTGAAAAAATGCCTGATTTAGAGGTTTTTTTACCAGATAGAATTGTTTCAAGACTTTTAGGACTTGGGGATATTGCTGGTTTGGCTGAAAAGACTGCAAGTATAATTGATGAGAAAAAAGCAAAAGAAGTTAGTAAAAAGATTAAAAAAGGTGAATTTAACTTTAACGACTTCTTGGAGCAGTTAGGAATGATGAGTAAGCTTGGAAGCTTAAAATCAATTATTGGAATGATACCTGGAATGTCTGCCATGGCTCCTGCTTTAAAAGATATGGATTTTGAAAACTCAAAAGAGATTATTAGAATAAAAGCACTAATAGGTTCAATGACTCCAAAAGAGAGAGAGAATCCTGATTTGCTAAATCCAAGTAGAAAAAAGAGAATTTCATTAGGATCAGGTCTTAGTGAAGTTCAAGTAAATAAGATTTTAAAACAGTTTAAAAGTGCTTCAAAGATGGCAAAACAACTTTCAAGCAAAGGTGGAATGAAGGGCTTACAAAATATGCTTTCTCAAGTAGGAGCAAATGGAATGCCAAAAATTCCAAGATAAATATAATATAATTAGTATTGAGCTGTAAGCTTATTGGAGCTTAGAATTCAATACTATAAATTCAAAAAAGGAAAGAAAACATGACGGTAATTAGATTAACAAGAATGGGAAGAAATAAAAAACCATTTTACAGAATAGTTGTAACAGACTCAAGAAAAAGAAGAGATTCAGGTTGGATTGAATCAA
>CAYQFC010000183.1:0-2555 GCA_964416585.1 uncultured Aliarcobacter sp. | reverse complement strand
CTAGAATAATTCCTAAAATAATTCCACCAAAACCAATAATTGTTCCAACTCTTAAAAATATAGATTTTATCTCTTTACTTGAAGCTCCCATTGATAAAAGTAGGGCTATTTCCTTCCTTCTACTCATTACTGTCATCAATAAAGATGAAATAATATTTAAAGATGCTACAAGAATAATTAACATTAAAACTATAAAAAGAGCAGTTTTTTCCATCTTCATGGCTGCAAAGAAGTTCCCATTTTGTTGCCACCAACCAACAATACCAACACCATCTTCTTTTAGAGTAATTTTTAGTTTTTCAATATCAGCAAATGCATCATCTGAAAGAATATGAATTCCATCATAAACATTTTGTTCTTTTTGAAGTAAAGTTTGCAAAGCTTCAATAGTTGTGTACATATAAGCCTTATCATAAGCATTTAATCCAGACCTAAAAGAGCTTAGATAGTTAAATCTTTTCATTTTTGGCATTAGTGAAAAACCAGCTGGATTTAGTTCAGTAAAATATAAAGTAACTTTGCTATCGTAAGATAAAAGAAGTTTGTCACTTATTCCAACTCCTGTTATTAAATCAAATTTATTTATCAGTTGATCTTTTATAGCCTCTTTATAAATTGGATTTATTTCAGCTTCATTTTGGGGAATAACACCAAAAATCATACCACCACTCATATTATCACCATTTTGCACAATTGCTTGAGTAGATACAAAAGGTGAAAATTTAAGTTTTGGATACTCTTTCATAAGCTTATTTAAAAGCTCCTCATTTACACTATTTGCCATTTTAGGATAGATTGTAAGTGGATAATTCATAGTAAAAAGTTTTTTCTCAAACTCTTTTGCAGTTCCATTCATTATTGCCATTGATAAAATCAAAACCATAACTCCAATAGCAACCCCAATAAATGCTAATATTGCACTAATTGAGATAAATGGATTTTTCTTATCAAATCTTAAATATTTTTTTACAATAAAATTTACTAAATTTTTATTCAAATTAGTTTCCTGCTGCTAGTCCTATTTTAGGACCACTTTTCCCGCAACATTGTTTATATTTAAGTCCACTATTACAAGGACAAGGATCATTTCTAGCAATTTTTTTATCACTATTTAATACCTCTTCTCTTGCTTTATTTGTTATTTGATGTTCGTTTGTTTTCTCCATATTAGCTCTCATTCTTTCGAGTGCTTCTTGCTCTTTTTGTTGATCTTCTTTACTTTGTAATTGAACCGCAAAAAGAATCTTTATAATTTCTAATTTTATATTTGAAACTAGCTCTACAAACATATTAAATGACTCTTTCTTGTACTCAACTAAAGGGTCTTTTTGATTATATCCTCTAAGTCCAATTCCTGTTTTTAGTGTATCCATAGAGTACAAATGTTCTCTCCAAGCATTATCTAAAATTTGAAGATACAGAATTCTCTCTATTTCACTTTTTTGTTTTTTATCAGCTTGGCTCATTTTTTGTTCATAAACATCTTTTAAAATAGTGATTAATCGCTCTTCTAAAGCTTCATAATCTTCACTTTTAATATCTTTTTCCTCAATAATAAAATGAAGTTCTTCTTTAAATTTTGCAACAATTTGTGAATAATCAAAATCCTCTTCATTCATTCCATGAGCAATATTTGATGAAGCTAGAAGATTTTGTACATACTCAACTCTATTTTCATCGATTTTTGAAGCAATATCGTAATCCTCTTTTAATAAATCATTTCTAAAACTATATATAACTTTTCTTTGTTCATTTGCAACATCATCATATTCAAGTAGATGTTTTCTACTTTCAAAATGCATTGATTCTACTTTCTTTTGTGCATTTTCAACGGCTCTTGTAACCATTTTAGACTCAATATATTCACCCTCTTTAATTCCAAGTCTTTCCATAATTCTTTTAATCTTATCGCTTCCAAATATTCTTAAAAGATTATCTTCTAAACTTAAATAAAATTGTGACTCTCCAATATCTCCTTGTCTTCCACTTCTACCTCTTAGCTGATTATCAATTCTTCTACTTTCGTGTCTTTCTGTCCCGATTATTGCTAATCCACCAAGAGCTAAAATCTCAGAAGTTAATTTAATATCAACTCCCCTTCCAGCCATATTTGTAGCAATTGTAACAGCACCTTTTTGTCCAGCATCAGCAATAATTTTTCCCTCTTTTTCGTGTTGTTTTGCATTTAAAACCGTATGAGGAATTTTTTTATTTACCAAAATTTTATGAAGTTGCTCACTTTTTTCAATACTTGCAGTTCCAACAAGTACAGGTTGCCCTTTTTCATGATACTCTTTGATTTTTAAACAAACAGCTTCAAATTTCTCTCTTTCACTTTTATAAATTAAATCACTTTTATCAACTCTTTGAACTCTTAAATTTGTAGGAATAGATACAACATCTAAATTATAAATTTGTGCAAATTCTGTTGCTTCTGTTTGTGCAGTTCCTGTCATTCCTGAAAGTTTTTTATACATTCTAAAATAGTTTTGATAAGTTGTATCAGCTAAAGTTTGGCTCTCATCTTGAATAGCAACTTTCTCTTTTGCTTCAAG
>CAYQFC010000182.1:0-2558 GCA_964416585.1 uncultured Aliarcobacter sp. | reverse complement strand
GCTGGAGAAGCTGGAAAAGGATTTGCTGTTGTTGCACAAGAAGTAAGAAATCTTGCAAGTAGAAGTGCTGAAGCTGCAAAAGAGATAAAAAATATTGTTGAAATTGCAACACAAAAAGCTCAAGAAGGAAAAAATATTTCTGATGATATGATTAAAGGATATGAAGATTTATTATCAAATATTGAGAAATCAGCTTCAATGATAGTTGAAATTTCAAATGCTAGTAAAGAGCAACAAAGTGGAATTTCTCAAATAAACGATGCTGTTACAATGCTTGATCAACAAACTCAACAAAATGCATCTATTGCATCAAGAACAAATGATATAGCAACAAATACAGATGAAATTGCAAAACATATTGTGACAGATGTTATGGAAAAAAGATTTTTAGGAAAAGATGAAACTGTTGCACAAGCTAGAAATTTAAGCAAACAAAATAGCTCTTCAAATCAAAACAATAAAATATCTTCAAAAAAAGATACATTAAAAGCTCCAATAAAAAAAGTTGAAGCAATACAAACTTCAAATAAAAATGACGAATGGGAGAGCTTTTAATATAATAAATGGAAGTTTATAACTTCCATTTATCTCTTATATCCCCTATAAACTCTTTATTTCAAAATTTCCTATATTTATAATAATTTTTTAATAATAAAATAATATAATTTTATTGATCTACATAATTAATTGTATTTAAAATCACAAGGAGATAAAATGAAAAATCTTAAATTTGGCACAAAACTACTTTTGCTTTTAATTTCTGCAATTACTGTCTCATTGGGAATAATGATTTATTTCATAAGTAACAATAATTTTAAATCTTCATCTCAACAATCAGAAGCGTTTGTAAAAACATTAGTTGAAAAATATGGGGAAGAGACAAAAGCAAAACTTGATTTATCAATATCTTCAACTGAATCTATTGTAAATAGACTTGAAACAGCTATAAAAAATGGTGAAAGACTTACAAAAGATGGAATGATAGATTTCCAAAAAAATGTAATTGATACAAATCCTCTTCTATTTGCAAACTGGATAGTTTTTGAAGATGATAGTTATCTATTTAGTAGAAACGATGGAAGTGATACAAATAAATACTACTCAAAGAATGGCTCTTTTTCTCCTTATGTTATAAAAGAAAAAGGTGGTTTTTTAGTAACAGCAATTCCAATGTTTACAAAAGAACGAGAATTTTTAAATATTGCTTATGAGAAAAATCGTGTTGCTATTGCTCCGCCATATATGGATAGTGCTAAAAATATTTTAGTTGTTTCTATCTCTGCACCAATTCATGTAGATGGGAAGATTATTGGTGTAGCTGGAGTTGATATTGAACTTGCTACCTTATCTGAAGAACTTTCAAAACAGAAAATATATGAAAATGGGTATTTAAACCTAATTGAATCTCATGGAATAATCACAAGCCATAAATCTACTGATAGAATTGGTAAAGATTACAAAGAGCTTTCAAAGGGCGATGAAAATAGATTAAAAATTCTTGAAAATCAAAAATCTGGTAAAACTCATGAGTTTTATTCAAAATCAGCTGCAAATGGAAAAAATTCATATCTGTACTCTTATCCTATTGAATTTGGTAATACAGGGCAATACTGGACAATTCTTGGAGTTGCACAAGAAGATGAGTTTCTTGCAAGTGCCATAGAAAATATCTATTTCTCTTTGGTTTTAGCTATTGTTGTAACTTTAATAATTGTAGTGTTAGTTGTACTTAGTATGCGAACTCTAAGCTCAAATCTTACAAATATAAGTACAGGGCTTTTAGGTTTTTTTGCATTTTTAAATAAAGAGTCAAACTCTACAAAAGATATTTTAATAAACTCAAATGATGAGTTTGGAGTAATGGCAAAGGTTATAAACCAAAATATCTCTAAAACAAAATCTCTAATAGAGCAAGATGAACTTTTAATCAAAGATGTAAAAAGAGTTGTAAATCTTGTAAAAGATGGTCATTTAGATGCAAACATAACAGTTCATACAGAAAACAGTGGACTTGAAGAGTTAAGAGATAATTTTAATGCAATGCTTGATGTTACAAAAACAAATGTTTGTTCTGATATAAATAAAGTTGTATCAGTTCTTGAAGATTTCTCAAAACTAAATTTCACTACTAAAATTGAAAATGATAGTGGAAAAGTTGCAAGTGGAATAAATCAATTAGCACATATTATAAATGATATGCTAAAAGAGAACAAATCAAACGGTTTAACTCTTGAAGAGAGTTCAAATATGCTTTTAAATAATGTAAATACTCTAAACCTAAGCTCAAATGAAGCAGCTGCAAGTCTTGAAGAAACAGCAGCTGCTCTTGAAGAGATTACAAGTAATATTAGAAATAATACACAAAGTATTGCAAAGATGTCACAACTTTCAAGTGGTGTTACAAAAGCTGTAAATGAAGGGCAAGATATGGCAAATAAAACAACTCTTGCTATGGATGAGATAAATGCAAAGGTTAATCTTGTAAATGAAGCTATTGGAGTAATTGATAATATTGCATTCCAAACAAATATTCTATCTTTAAATGCAGCTGTTGAAGC
>CAYQFC010000181.1:0-2559 GCA_964416585.1 uncultured Aliarcobacter sp. | reverse complement strand
GTCATATCTTTTGGATAAAAGTATAAAACTATCCAATTTCCAACAATATCTCTTAAACAAATCTCTGTGTTATCTTGATTAGAAACACAAAAAGATGGAGCCATATCGCCAATTTTTAACATTTTTCTCCTTTATTTAATTGCTATAAATGTAGCAAAATTTACCCATTTAAAAATCATCTCACAAGATGAAAATCCAGCATCTTTTATCATTTTTTTATTTTCATTTTCGCTATATGGAATTAAAACATTCTCTAAAGCTTCTCTTTTTTGAGCTATTTCAAATTCACTATAGCCTTGAGATTTTTTAAACCTATAATACTCATCAATAAACTCTTTATCTAAAACACTATTTTGAGTTATAAGTTTTTCGCTAAATATAAAAACTCCGCCAATTTCAAGGCTATTGTATATTTTTTTTATTAAATTTTCTCTTTGTAAAGGTCTTATGAATTGTAAAGTATAGTTTGAAAAAATAGCTTTTGCACCATTAAAATCTGTATTAAAAATATCATCACAAATAAATTTTATATCAATTCCAAAAGCTTTTGATTTTTTATTTGCAAGTTCTAGCATAGCTTTTGAACTATCTATTCCAAAGAGTTTTAAATCTTTATTGCAAAATTTTGCCAACTCTATTAAAGTTGTGCCAGTAGAACACCCCAAATCATAAACTTTTGAATTATCTTCTAAATGATTGTTTGCAAAAACAATACTAAGTCTTTGCATCTCTTTATAAAAAGGAACAGACCTATCTAGCATATCATCAAATACACTAGCAACCTCTTCATCAAACTCAAACTGTTTTTCTATTGTTTTATTAAATACTTTATCAATCATTCTTATATTTTATCTAAAAATTAATAAAAATATTTTTTAGCAATATCTATATCTTTTAAAATCTGATTTTTTAGTTCTAAAAAATTATCAAATTTTCTATTTTCTCTTATAAAATCTATGAATTCAATAGATATTTTAGGATTTATAGCCTCCTTGAAATCTTCTAAAATATGAGTTTCTATAGCAAAAATATTGTCTGTTGTTTTTCTATTTCCTATGAAACTAATTGAGTTATAAGAGTTTTCGTCTATATTGGTTTTTGTGATGTAAACACCATCTTTTGGAATTAAGAAATCTTTTACTTTTAGATTTATTGTTGCTACAAAATCGCTTTTTCCTAATCCTTGACCAGATACTATATTTCCATAGATTTTATAGTTTTTGCCCAAAAAAGCATTTGCCATTTTAATATTTGCATCTTTTAAAAACTCTCTTATATGTCTTGAATGAATTGGAAATCCATCTAAACTAATTTCAGGCACAACTACAACTTCTCCTGTAAATAAGTTTTTTAAATCATTTATACTATATTTTCTATTTTTTCCAAAGGCAAAATCAAATCCAACAACTATTTTTTTAAGATTTATAAACTCCTCTTTTAAAAGCTTTATAAACTCATCACCTTCTAGTTTTTTTATATTCTCCAAAACATAGTAATAAATGGGTAGATTTATATACTCTTGCCTATTTATCTTTGGAGTAAGATTTGCATATCCTGTTTCTATGCAAACAATTGCTCCTTTATCTCCTAAATGTTTGAAAAGTTCTTGATGAGCTATATGCATTCCATCAAAGCCACCAATTGCTATGTTTTCTATTTTTTCTTTATTTACTAAAATAGAAGAGTTCTTCATAATTTCCATCTTTTCCTTGTAATTTACTAATACTATTTTTTTCTAATTTCCAGTTTAAGGCCTCTGTTTTATCTAAAAATTTTTTTCTAGCTAGAAGTATTGCTTTTTCATCTTTTACAACACCTTTTTTATCTCTTTTTATAAGAGTTCCTACTTCAAATTGTGGCTTGAAAAGTATTATTATCTCTTTAAAATTCAAAGAGTTTATCTCTTCAATAATCTTTAAAATAGAGATAAAAGAGACATCACAAGTTACAATATCAAAAGCTATTTCGCTTTTAAAATCTCTAATATCACAATTTTCAAAAAACTCAATTTTGCTACTATTTTTTACTCTTTCATGAAGTTGATTGGTTCCAACATCGACACAAACTACTTTTTTAATATCATTTTCTAGTAAAATTTGTGTAAAACCACCTGTGCTACTTCCAATATCAAGAGCTATTTTATCTTTTAAGTTAATCTCATTTTTATTTTTTAGCTCATCTAAAAAATATTTTAGTTTGTATGCAGCTCTACTTACATAAAAATCCTCTTCAAGAAGTTCTATTTTCATCTTTTCATCAACTAAAAATGAAGCTTTTGATATAATTTTGCCATTAATTCTTACTTTATTTGAAAGAATTAGTTCAAGAGCTTTGTTTCTACTTTGAATATCAAAGTTTTTGCTTAAGTATAAATCTAATCTCATAAGGGAAATTATAATTGAAATTTACAAAAAAAGAGTTTAGTATGAAAAAAGAAGAGATTTTAAATAGATTAAAAGAGATAAAACCACTTTACGAGAAAGAGGGTTTAGAGATTTTAGGACTTTTTGGAAGTTATGCAAAAGATACTCAAAATGAGTTTAGTGACATAGATATTGC
>CAYQFC010000180.1:0-2570 GCA_964416585.1 uncultured Aliarcobacter sp. | reverse complement strand
GTAAAGATGGTTTGAGTTTGGAAGAGAAATATCTTTTGGCTCAAGCTCCAATTACCACAAAATCAACTATTATTATTCAAGCATTTAACTCATATATTGCAAGTGTTATGAAAAAAAGAGCAAATCACTATAAGCCATCTATTACTTTGCCAAAAAAAGCAATAACACAAAAAGATTTGCTTCTTGTGGAAGATGAGGTAAAAAAAATATCTTTGTATCTTTGGCTTTCGTATAAGTTGCCACTTCTTTTTCCAGACCATGATAAGGCTTTTATTTTAAGAGAATCATTTAATAGATTTATTGAGAAATCTTTAAAAGGAACACTTTTAAATGAAGATTTGAGTGAAAAAAAATTTGATAGAGCAAAAAAACAAAACAACAATAGAAGTTTTAAAAAAGATGATTTTAAAAAAAGAGATGAAAAAAAAGATGAAAGACCAAATAGCTTTAGAAGAAGGGCTAGAAAAAGTTTTTAATTGAAATTTGGATAAAATATTAAGATTTTACAAAAAGGGTTTTAGTGTTTAGTTTTTTCAAAGTTGATGAAGATTTTTTTTATAAAGAGCTTTTTGCTGAGAAATTTGATATTTCAAAGTTAGAACGAGCCATAAAAAAAGGTGTAGATATAAATAAGCAGGATGAAAATGGAAATAGTCTGCTTTTTAATCTAGTATCTTTAAAAAAATATGAAGCAATAAAACTACTTTTAAACTATGGTGCAGATAGATATTTAGAAAATAAGTTTGCAAAAAATCCATTAGATGAAGCTTGTGAAAAATCAGATGGTGCAATGGTGCGATTTTTGCTTGAAAATGGCTTTGATATAAATATGAAAAACTCTACTGGAAGAACAATTCTTCAAAATACTGCAATTTTATCAAATGAGAAGATTTTTCAAGTTTTAATGACTTACAAACCAGATTTTAATATAAAAGATAATTCAGGCAAAACAGTACTTTTTCATGCTGTTTTAGGAAAAAATATAAATATTTTAAAAGATGCTATAAACAATGTTGAAGATCTAAATTCTCTTGATAACAAATATCAAACCGCTCTTTTTTCAGCTGTTTTACAAGATGATGCAAATATTGCACTCACACTAATAAATCATGGAATAAATGTAAATTTTCTTGATAAAAATGGTGAAAATGTGCTTTATAATGCAATTATTCAAGGGGAGCTTAATATCCCAGTAATCGAAGCTTTAATTAAAAAAAATATAAATATGAATGTTGTTGATAATAAAAATAGAACAATTATTGATGAACTTTTATATATTGTTGATTTACAAGCAAATGAGAATAAAAATATAGAAGGAAGATATAAATTAATTTCAAACAAGAGGGATTATTTGGCTCTTGCACTACTTTTTATTGAAAATGGTTTGCAAATTGATACAAGTGATGATGAGGGAAAAACAACTTTACAAAAAGAGATAGAAAATAAAAATTTTGAGAATGCAGATTTTTTAATAAAATGTGGTGCAAACTTGAATGTTACAGATGAAAACAATAGAAATATCATTTTTAATGAGATTTTAAAAGGTTATTCAAACTACAAAATGATAGATTTTTTAGTTGCAAGAGGTGCTAATATCGATATTAAAGATATTGATGAAAGAAGTGTTGTTGATATAATTGTTGAGCTTATAGCTGTTACAAAAAATCTAAAAAAATTGAGCCCACAACTAGCACCTATATTTAAAGAAGGCGAAAAGTACGATATATTATTAAAAAAAGTCCTAACTTGTAAGCCAAATATAAATATCTCAAGACTAGACGGCACAAATGTTTTGTTTGATATGCTACTTTATAATGATTTTGAGACACTAAGGTTAATTATTAATTATGGAATTGAGTTAAACTCTAAAGATAAAAAAGGAAGAAGCCCACTTGCTTTTATGGTTGAAGAGGGTTTGAAAATAAGAGATAAAAAAGATAAAGATAGCTTTTTTGAAAGATTAGTAAATTTCTTAAAATATCGTGTTAGTGTTGATATTCAGGATATTGAAGGCAGAACAGTTATTCATAAAGCTGTAATTGCAAATGATATCTCTGTTGTTGAAAAACTTCTTACAAAAAAGGCAAATTTAAGTCTAAAAGATATTCATGGAAGAACTGCTCTTCATCACACACAATGGAAGGGAAATTTCCAAATTGCAAGATGGTTAATTGCAGCTGGAGCTGATATAAATCAGCCTGATAATAGCGGATTTACTATTTTAAACTATGCTGCAATTTTTGGACATGCAAAACTAATTATGACTTTGGTTTCAGCTGGAGTTTTGATGTATAATAAAAACCCAAAAAATAAAAAAGTTGCAATATTTTTTAAAGAAAGAGAGAGAAATCTTGATAAGATGATTTTGGAAAACTCTGCTGATGGGTACATAAAAAGTACTTTAGAATCTGTTGTAGAGAATTTAAAAAAAGAGATAAATGAAGCTTTAATTTAATAAAGGAAAATAAACTTGAATAAAAAATCAATAATAATTCTTGCAGCGGGGCAAGGAACGAGAATGAAATCTGAACTTCCAAAGGTTTTGCACAAAATCTCTGGAAAACCTATGC
>CAYQFC010000179.1:0-2572 GCA_964416585.1 uncultured Aliarcobacter sp. | reverse complement strand
GATTAAGTGATGATGAGATTGCAAAAATGGTAGCTGAAGCTGAAGCAAATAAAGAGACTGATGCTAAGAAAAAAGCTCTTATTGAAGTTAGAAATCAAGCAGATGCGATGCTTCATAGTACAAGAAAAACTCTAGAAGAGAATGAAAATGCTATAAGCGAAGATGAGAAAAAAGCTATTATAGATGCAGCTGCTGAATTAGAAGAAGTTTTAAAAGATGAAAATGCTACAAAAGAGCAAATTGAAGAGAAACTAAAAGTTTTAACAGAAAAATCTCATAAATTAGCAGAAGCTATGTATAAAAAGGAGGGTGGGCAAGGAGATGCTCAAAATGGACAAGCAAAAGCAAAGAAAGATGACGATGTTATCGATGCTGAAGTAGAGTAAACTCTACTTCATGCAAACTCTTCTACTACTATTATTAACTTTTATTATAGTAATATTTCTAATATATATCTTTTTTAAATCAAAACAAAGTAGATTAAATGAGCTATTAAATGGGACTTGCCCTGCTTGTGGTGAAGAAAAAATAAGCTTTTTTGATACAAATACAAATCAGACTTTTGTAAAGCATATTATAATAACAAAAGTTTTAAAAGACCACGGATGTTCAGGACTGAAAGATGTTGAGTTTACTTGTAAAAGTTGTGGTTTAAAAGAGATACATTCAATAAATTCTCAAATGGGGTGCGGTATATGAAAAACATAATATTTTTAATTTTAACTATTTTTTTAATAACTTCTTGTTCAAAAAAACAGGAGCAAATTCCACAAGCTCCAGCAATTGAAAAAACTAAAGAGATTGCAGAAAATGAAGTTGAAGAAAATATAGAAAATGGTATGAAAAAAGTATCTTTTTTGGAAATAGATGGCTTTTTTGAAGATGATTTAAATCATGCTTTAGAGGTTTTTAAAAAAGATTGTAAAAAATCAAAAAGATATGATGAGTTTAAGACAGTTTGTAAAAAAGCAGAGTTTGAAAAAGATGGAAGAAAGTTTTTTATATCAAATTTTGAACCATTTAAACTTTTTGACAATAGTTTAAGAGATGAAGGGACAATTACAGGATATTATGAACCACTTTTGTATGGAAGCCTAAAAAAAAGTGCTAGATATAAATATCCAGTTTATTACACACCTAAAAATTTAATTCTTGCAAAAAAAGAGAATTCTAATGGTAGCAAAAGAGGAAAAGTTGTAAAAGGAAAAGTTGTTCCTTATGACACAAGAGAAGAGATAGAGAAAAATCCAAAAAATCCAAATTTAGTTCCAATTGCTTATGTTGATGATGAGTTTGATCTATTTTTCTTACATATTCAAGGAAGCGGAAAGATAAAACTAGATACTGGAGAACTTATAAATATTGGTTATGCTGAGCAAAATGGGTGGCCATATTATAGTATTGGTTCATATTTAATAGAGAAAAACTATATTACAAAAGATGAGATGAGTGTTCAAGCTATGAAAGAGTTTTTTAAAGCAAATCCAAAGATTATGAAAGATGTTTTTAACTCAAATCCAAGCTATGTATTTTTTAGAATTACAGAAAATGGAGCAACGGGTGCTTTAAATACAACATTAACAGCAAAAAGAAATTTAGCAGTTGATAGAAGTTATATTCCGCTTGGAATGCCTGTATTTTTAAGTACAAAAAATCCAGTTTCAAAAGAGCCTATAAATCAATTAATGGTGGCTGCTGATGTTGGTGGAGCAATAAAAGGAGAGATTAGAGCTGATTTTTTCTGGGGTTTTGGAGATGAAGCTTTTAATTATGCTGGAAGAATGAAAGAGAAAGGAAAGATGTATATCTTAAAACCAAAATACTAAGAGATGGTTGTTACATGCAACAACCATTTCCACAGCAAGAGCTAATAGGCTCATCTTTATAAAATTTAATTACAAGATTATTAAACATCTCTTGTATTTGAAAATCATGCTTTTTGCAAAAAGTTTTATTCATGATATTTTTCATATCAATTGCTTTTAATAGTGCATCATCTTTTGAACTAAACTCTAAATTATTCTCTAAATCACTTTTTTTAAAACATCCACATTGGTCTTGAACTATAATCTTAAACATAAAAAATACCTTTAAATAATATAAATTAAAAGCGAAACTTTATCAAAAAATCTTCTTTAAAGCAAATAAATAAGAAAAAATAGTATAATAGAACTTTAATTTTAAGGAAACAGATGCATATTACAAATCTTTTATCACAATATTTTGGGAAATTTGCAAAAAAAGAGTTCCCAAGTCCTTTTCAAAAAATAATAAACTCTTGCTATGTAAAGCTTATGAAACTTGATATGACTGAGTTTAAGCCATCTAAACATTATAAAAGTCTAAATGCTTTGTTTACAAGAGAGCTTGAAATAAATAGAAAAATAGATGAAGCTAAAGATATTTTTATCTCTCCAACAGATAGCTTAATAACTGAGTGTGGAAAGCTAGATTTTGATATAGCTTTACAGATAAAAGGTATGGAATATAGTGTTGAAGAGCTTTTAACTTACTATTGTAGCGATAATTTTGACAAAATTGAAAATGGAGATTTTATGAATTTTTATCTATC
>CAYQFC010000178.1:0-2588 GCA_964416585.1 uncultured Aliarcobacter sp. | reverse complement strand
TTGCTTTGACAAAATATGAAAAAGAGCTTCTATATTTGCTACTAACAAATAAAAATAATACTATAGGACATTCAGCAATAGAAGATTTTGTGTATAAAAAACAAAATATAAGCTTAAATGCTATTAGAAGTTTAGTTAAAAGATTAAGAAAAAAGCTTCCAAAAGATTTAATACAAACAACCCTAGAAGAGGGCTATTTTATAAAATAGCCTTTAAACTACTAGAAAAACTCATAACAACTTTTGAAATAACCTCATTCATAAGTTTATCCATAAATTTTTCAAATTTATCCTCTTTTTTCCAAACAGCTTTCTCAACTTTTGATAACTTAATTAAGCTACTTTTTGCAAAACTAAGTGTTGCAACCTCATCAATAAGCCCTACTTCTTTTGCCTGTTTTGCAGTAAATATTTTTGCATCTGCAAAACTAGTATGATTTTTGATATCAAGTTTTCTAGCATCTGCTACATCTTTTATAAACATATTATAAGTATCATCAATCAAACTTTTAAGTTGCCCTTCTTCATAATTTGTCCATTTTCTAGCAGATGTTCCAGCCTCTTTATATTTTCCAGCTTTTACAGTCTGAGTTGAAACTCCAATAGTCTCCAAAAGTTTACTAGCCTCAAATCCTTGCATAATAACCCCAATAGAGCCAACCATACTTCCAGGATTTGCAATAATTTCATCTGACCAAATAGAAGCATAGTAACTTCCACTTGCAATTGTGCCACTTGCATATGTAACAACTGGTTTTAACTCTTTTAGCTCTTTTATAGCATAAGCTATTTCAACCGAAGGAGCAACAGCACCACCAGGGCTATCAACAACAAATAAAACACCTTTTATATTTGTATCTCTTTTTGCTTTTTCAATATTTTCCAATACTTTTGAAGCATCCATAATAGCACCATTTAACTCTATTTTTTGTAAATTTGCAAAACTTTTATTTGCTAATTCTTCTTCACTTTTACTAAAAAATAGTAGATATACAATAGTTAAAAACACTATTGTTTTAAAATATTTTGTAATAAAATCTAAAATAGCTGTAATTGGAAAAAATAATTTTTTAAAAAACTCAAACAAACTCTCCTCCTATAATTGTTCTATCTACATATTTTGTATGCAAAATAATATGCAGATAAATATCTTCTATATCTTCAATATTATCAACCAAAGAAAATCCTATAATATCTGCATCTTTTCCAGATATTAAACTTCCTTTATTTAATCCCAATGCTCTACTTCCACCATTTGTAGCAGCATTTAATAAGGTTTTTGAAAATTTTATAATATCTTTTTCAAAATGGATATTTAAAGCTGCTCTTAGCTCATCAAACATCGATAAAGAGTTATTTGAACTAAGCCCGTCTGTACCAATAGAGAAATTAATTTCACTCAAATTTTCAAGATTTAATCTGCTATTATTTAAAAATCTATTTGAAACAGCACAGTGATTTATAGTTGCATTTAACTCTTTTATCTTTTCAAATTCTTCTTTATTAGCTTCAACACAATGAGTAAAAGATATATTCTCTACACCTTTAAAAAGATTTAAAAACTCCAAAGGTTTTGTTGTTGCTTTTTCTTGATTTAAAAAATTTTTAAAAAACTCCAAAAAACTTCCTTCATCTTTATTTAACCACTCTTTCTCCTCTTTTGACTCCATAAAATGCGAAGTAACTGGAAGTTCTTCATTTTTTGCAATATTTAAAACTTCTCTTACTAAAAAAGGATGAACTGAATATGGCGAATGTATCGCTATTCCTGTTTTAAAGTTTTTACTATTATGTTTTTGTGCTTCTTTAAGTCTTGCTTTAAAATCAGCAAATAAAGTATCTATCATATCAGCCTTTGAACCAATAACTTCACAAAAAAACACCTTATTTATAGGAGATTTTTTACAAGCTTCTAGGTCAAAAGAGTAAGAAGATATTGCTCCAATAGTTGTAGTTCCAGTTTTTAAAAGCTTTTTTAGCTCTTGACTTATCAAAGATGTTTTTGCTTTTTCTATAAGTTTTTCTCTATTTTTAATAACAGAATTCAACCAAGAATAAAAATTTGCATATTTTAATGTTGTTTTATTTGCACTAAATTCAAGATGAATATGAGAGTTTATAAGCCCTGGCATTAATATAGAGTTTGGTTTTGGCTCATCTATTTCTATATTTGGATACTTCTCTTTTATATAAGAGATATGTCCAACTTCCACTATTTTTTCATTAAAAACAATAGCACCATTGAGAATGATGCTAAAGTCTTCATCAAATGTCAAAACATAAGATGCACTTAAAATTTTCATTCGTTTGTTTGTTCAACTTGTGCATTTCTTGCTTCATTTAAAGCTCTTAACTCACCAATCATCTGCATTAAAGCGATTAATCCCATATGGTAACCAAATCCACCAAATCCAGTAATTACTCCTGTACTAGCACCTGCTGTTAAAGATTTTTGTCTAAACTCTTCTCTTCTATAAATATTTGAAATATGTACCTCAACAACAGGCATATTAACAGCAGCTAAAGCATCTCTTATTGCTATTGAAGTGTGAGAATATGCAGCTGGATTTATCATAATTCCATCAACTG
>CAYQFC010000177.1:0-2596 GCA_964416585.1 uncultured Aliarcobacter sp. | reverse complement strand
TCTATAATAAACTCTTTAGGTACTACTGGAGTATCTAATACTGGTGTGATAGAGGTTTCAGCAATTAGTTTTGGTAGTTTATTTGCAGTAAGAGTGCCTATTTTTTTAGATAAACTTTCAGGTATCCATTCAGAAGTATTTATTTTTATACTTCCATCTTCTAGTGTTTCTATATCCATTTTTTTAAATCATTCTTTTGACCATATTCTAGTTTGGTTTGGATTTGCTCA
The DNA here is from genome assembly GCA_964416585.1 of uncultured Aliarcobacter sp. GTDB lineage: Bacteria > Campylobacterota > Campylobacteria > Campylobacterales > Arcobacteraceae > Aliarcobacter. The sequence goes on along the minus strand of CAYQFC010000177.1, from coordinate 2,366 downwards.
ATTAATCTCAAAAAAATCATCTACTCATTCTGCCTTTACAATATAAGAATCTGTCTCAGGTACATATTTAGTAAATTGTAATATACTCTTTCATTCCTCTTTAAGTCTAGCATCTATTTTAGATAATTGTCATTGTGCTGCAGTTTTTTCTCATAATGTTGCTGCTTCATTAGATATTAGATTTTGTATTTTAAGTCTCTTATCAATTAAAGAGGCTGAGCTTTCTGTTGGCTTATATTCAACTCATAATCAAGGAGTTAATCTAAATTCTTTTCACCTTAATAAATTTATTCATCATCAAATTAATCAAATTGAAGCTCATAGTATCGCTCATCAAATAAATCATTCAACTGTATTTGTTGCTCTTTTCTTTAAATCCTCACTACTTCAAATTTCCTCTCAAGTATTCCATAATCAAGATATAGTTCATACTCAAATTGCATTTTCTGCAGTCGTCCCTAAAAGTGTTTTTCAAGCAGTTCAAAGTCATTTTTCTACTAGTTTAGAAGCTCATCAAAATATACCCCACGTAACAGGATTTACAACAGTTCAAAATAATTCTCAAAGTCATTTTGATACTTCTTCTCAAGTTGTTTGTGGTGTTCATGGATCTTGAGTAGGCGCTCAAAATAATTCTTGTAATTCTTTATCATATCAAAAAGTTAATCACGCTCTACCTCATGCTCTAAATTGCTCAGTTAAATATGGAGACTTATCTTCAAGTCATAAAATTTTTAGTCTTTCTCTTTCAATATCTGCTTGATTATTTTCTATTTGTATATTATTAGCGTCTTCAGGAGTGTAGGCTCTTATTATTTCTTTTCTATCTTTTTCTTTTTGTAATCAGTCTATCAATAAATCCTTGTCGTCTGTTCATAGTTTATCTAAAAATGGTTGTCAAACATTTTTAAATTCTTCTACTAGTTCTTTTTGCTTTTTAAATAAATTTTCTTTATATTTAATTTTAGGAGTTTCAACATCTAATTTTACTCATTGTCATAATGTTGTTCATTCTCATAATAAAGCTCACTCGCTAGATTGTACTTTTCTCAATGGTTCTTCAAATCATTCTAGTTTTATATTACTAAAATCTTCTTGTTGTCTTGATTCATTATTAAAATCAGTAGTTTTTAAAACTTCTGTTGGTTGGCTTACTGATTCTGACTCCTGTCTTTTCTTTTTAAGATAATTTGTAACTAATCACATTTTTTAAAAAATTATTAATTAAAAGGAATCCAATCATTATCTTTTATATTTCTTTCTACTTTGTTTAAAATGTCTGTTCATAAAACATTTTCTACCATAGCATAAATATCTTCATATTTTTTGTCAGGATATTCTTTTGCTACTTTATCTACTAATTTGTCAATATCTTCTTGAGTACTTACTTTTGATGTATCAAGAGATTTTAAATAATTAGAAATTGTTATAGGTCATTCTTTTTTGTTTCAAGGAAATTTCTTTTCTACTTCTAAAATAGAGTATCATTTAGTCAATGCTGTTTGTAGTATATTTTTCTTTTCTTCTGCTGTATAGTCTGTAGTTGTTAAATATTCATTTATATTTATAGTTCTTAATTTTTTAAAATAAGTAGGATCTTTTTTATAAAGTGGCAATAATTCATTTTTTATTATTTCTTTTTTTTCTTCTTCACTTAAATCTTTCATTGCTAATAAATCATCTTTATCTAAAGCTAGAGCAATATCTTTTGGCATTGTTTCATTAGTTTTTTCAACTAGTTTTCAACTTCCTCCTTCTTGTTGATACATTTTTGCTACTGCACTCTCTTTTTGTTGAGAGTCCATTTTAGCCCACTTTTCATTTGTTAATCAAATTTTATCTGTATATGTCCACCTATTTTGTCCTGACTTAGTTTTAAATCAAATTTTATCTATAACTTTAATTGTTGTTTCAATAGGATCTCATAATAATTTTGCTGTATATAATTTAGAGTTTCAAGGAAATTTATCTCAAACCTCATAATCTACTCATTCCACTAGTCAGGCTTGTTTTGCAATATCTACAGTGAACGCAGCAGGGTTATTATTTCTATCTGTTCTCATTCATTCTTTTCAAGAAAATGAAGTAGGAGAAACAAACGTAGTTTCTCAAGTTATAGGATCAACAACTTTTTCTGGTTTATTCATTTCTTGTCAAAATTCGTATTTTCTTTGTTCCATTTGAGTATCAAACTGTCTTTTACTTTCTTGAAATTGCTTTTCTTTAAATCAAAATTCTTTTGCTTGAAGTTCTTTATCTTCAATATCTTTAAGATACATAAGAGCTAATTTATTCTTTTCTGTTTCTGCATTAATCTTTTCCATTTGTGCATTTGTAAGAGTTTTTAGTTCTGCTTTATATGTAGC
>CAYQFC010000176.1:0-2606 GCA_964416585.1 uncultured Aliarcobacter sp. | reverse complement strand
ATAAAGATATTATAATTGACTCAAAGCTATCTTTAAACTCTTATGTTGATTATTTTAATAGTGAAGATGAAAATGAGAAAATAGGGCATATAACTAGGCTAGAAAACTCAATAAAAAACCATATAAAAGATTTAAGTTCAAAAAAATATGAAAATCTTGATGCTCTTAGAACTTTGGATTTTGTACTGATGTTTATTCCTATTGAGGGTGCTTTTTCGCTTCTTTTATCAACAAATAGCACACTTTTTGAGACTGCTTTAAAATCAAATATTGTGTTAGTTTCCCCAACAACACTCTATTCTAGTCTAAGAGTAATAGAAAACCTTTGGCAAGATAATAGACAAAATGAGAATGCAAAAGAGATTTCAAAACAAGCAGCTGAGCTTTATGATAAGTTTGTTGGATTTTTAAGTGATTTTGAAGATATTGGTAAAAGTCTTGATAGAAGTAAAGAAAGCTATGAAAAAGCTTTGATAAAACTAAATGGAAGAGGAAGCTTAATATCAAGAAGTCAAAAATTTTTAGAGCTTGGAGTAAAGCCAAACAAAACAATTAGTAGTAAATTTTTAAATGAGGAAAACAGATGAAATGGGAAGATAACAGAAGAAGCTCAAATCTTGAAGATAGAAGAGCTGAAGGGTCAAATTTTGGTTCAAGATTAAGTGGTGGCTCTATAATGTCACTTTTGCCAATAGTTAAAACTCTATTAGGAACAACAATAGGAAGAGTTATTTTAGTTGCTGGTTTGGTGCTTTATTTTGGCTTTGGCTTTAATCCACTGGCTCTTTTAGACGGTGGTGCAACAACTGGGACACAAAATACAAAAGCCATTGATAAAAATATTGATGATAAACAAGCTGATTTTGTGAGTGCTGTTTTGGCTCAAACAGAGGATATTTGGAGAGATGTTTTAAAAAGAAATGGATTATCATATAGCGATGCAAAACTGGTGCTTTTTAGAGGTGGAGTAAATAGTGGATGTGGTTTTGCTTCTTCTCAAGTTGGTCCTTTTTATTGTCCTTTGGATAGAAAAGTTTATCTTGATTTGGCATTTTTTGATGAATTAGCTAGAAAATATAAGGCTCCAGGCGAATTTGCTCAAGCCTATGTAATTGCCCACGAAATAGGGCATCATGTACAAAATATTTTAGGAACTTTGAGTAAGGTTCAAAATCTTAAACAAAAAGTTTCGCAAAAAGAACAAAATGCACTGCAAGTACAAGTTGAGCTTCAAGCTGATTGCTATGCTGGAATTTGGGCATATCATTCTAAAAACAGCTTTGGCTCAATTGAAGAGGGCGATTTGGAAGCAGGGCTTAAAGCTGCAAGTGCTATTGGAGATGATACTTTGCAAAAACAAGCTCAAGGATATGTGGTTCCTGATTCCTTTACACACGGAAGTGCAAACCAAAGAATGGAAGCACTAAAAAAAGGTTTTTATAGCGGTGATTTGAAAACTTGCCAAATAAACTAAAAAATATCTGTTGTTTTTCTTAATTTATCTTTGTCAAAATGGGTATAAATACGACTTGTATTTATATCTGCATGACCCAAAGCCTCCTGAACTAAAATTAAATCTTTGTGTTTTGAATAAAGTAAAGTAGCAAAAGAGTGCCTTAGCATATGTGCTCCATTTTTCTCTTTTCTAATTCCAACACTCATTAAAATATTTTCAACAATTCGGCTTACATAAGCTTGTGTTAGTCTATCTCCTTTTTGGTTGCATACCAAAATATCGCTATTGCAAACTCTTTTACTTAGCCAGTTTTGCAAATCATTATCAATAATACTGCATTTTATCATCACAACTCTTGGCTTATTTCCTTTTCCTTTTATCTGAAGCATATAAATATCTCCATCTTTAAAAATATCTTTCATTTTTAGATTTAGAATTTCGCTAACTCTAACTCCTGTATATATTATTATTTTTAAAATTAATCTGTTTCTATATGCTGTATTATCGGTAAATTCAAAATTATCAATTGCTTCTAAAAATCTATTTACCTCTTCATTTGTCATAAAAGATGGCAATTTTGAACCAGATTTTCCGCTTAATCCTTGCCAATTTTTTAACTCAATTTTAAATAAATATGAGCTTTCATCTTCATTTTGATTTTGCTTATCCACATAGGAGAAAAAGGATAGTAGAGCAATTCTATGGTTTTTTTTACTAGCATCGGATAATGAACTAGTTTCACTTGCCAAAAAGTCGCTAAGTATCTCTTCATCGAACTCTTTCATTGATGCAAAGCCAAGATTTGTTGCAAAATTGTATAGCTTTAATAGGGGATTAAAATATGTATTTATTCCAGATAATCCAATATTTCTTGCTTCTTTTACCAAAAATTCAAGCTCTTTTATATTTTCTGTTCCTTTTACTAATTGCTGGATTATTTGTGCTAATTTATCTTTGTTTGTAACTTGTCTATTTGAAAGAGCTGTTAGTTTGTTTCTAACAAATCTCTCTAGCCAAAAAAGCAGTGTTTTATCAAAACTATTTTTGAAATCTAAATCATATCTCACAAGATACCTTTGTATGAAATTATATAGATTAGTATAGCAAAGAGTATATTAATATTAGTTTGAAAATTATAGTTTTCAATACT
>CAYQFC010000175.1:0-2650 GCA_964416585.1 uncultured Aliarcobacter sp. | reverse complement strand
TGCTTACAACTCCACTTAAAAATATAGATTTTTTTGAGTTTTTTCTTCTTTATACTCTCTCTATTTTTGCAGCACTTTTTGCAAAAAAAATCAAACTAACAGCTGCTTTTTTGATGGGTCCTATGATTTTAAGCATTATTTTGTTTTCAAGTGGAGTTTTTAGTGTTGCAATTCCAGATGAGTTTTTAAAATTTATTCAGGTTGTTTTTGGGGTTATTATTGGCTTTACTTTTAGAAATGTTGCATTTAAAACTATATATAAAACTCTTATTGCAACTTTGGGGCATTTTATTATTTTGCTCATTTTATGTGCTATTTTTATAGCAATTATCTTTTATAGTTTGGATTTTAAGGCTTTGGATATTTTACTAGCCTTTGGACCTGGTGGTCAAACAGAGATAAACTTAATAGCTCTTTTAGTTGGAGCAAACTTACCATATATTACCTTGCACCATATTGTAAGGCTTTTGATAGTTATGAATATTGCTCCAATTATTGCTAGAAAGTTTAAGTAAATTATTAAATATAAAGTCCAATATTTTCTAAATTAGATACCAAAATATCACTATTTTTTGAAGGAACATCTAAAATTATTATATTTGATTTATGAGTTATTTTTATCTTACTTGCACCATTTTCTTCTAAATTTTTTATAAAAATATTTAACTCTTTTTGACTTAATTCTGCACTTTTTGATTTAAATCCAATATATGAAAATCCATCTACTTTACTAAGATTTATTCCCATTCTAGGTTTTTTTGGCTCTATATTTGTATTTATGATGATAGAATTTTGTATCTTAAAATCAAGCATAGAAGATAACAAATTTGTAAAATTTGCTAGTTTAAAATCTTCTATAAAGCTTTCAAAATTGCTACTATTTATATTCTCTCTTTGTCCAAAATCTTTATAAATATTTGCTATTGCTTTTGCTGTTGCTACTATTTGAGAAGCTCTTATTTGACCTATTGATGTTTGTAAAATCTTTAGTTCAAAAAGTACTTTATCGTTTGAATCTTTTATAGCATTAAAACTAATATCAGGAGTAAATCCAGCATCGCAACCCTCACGGTAACCACTTATTGCAAACTGCAAAGAGTTTGGAAGATTAAAAAAGTTTTTATTTCCAATAAAAGTATCATTTATCTTTTTTGCTAACTCTTCAACATCAAATATTTGAGTTCTATCAAGCCCATTTACAGGGCAAGTTATCACTTTTTTTATAGTATGACCAGATTCAAAAAAGCTAGAAAGCCCAAGGTTTTTTAGCTTATTAAAAATCTTTGGTAAGTTATAAATATCCAAATTATCTATAATAATTTTTTGCCCTTCCTTAAAGCTTAGATTTTCTATATTAAACTCTATAAGCAACTCTTCAAAGCCTTTTAGTTGCTCTATATTTAGCTCTCCTAGGCTTAATGGAATTTTTATACAAAAAGCCGATTGTTGCTCATCTTTTGCATAAATTCCATGCCATGTAAATCTTTCTAAATCATCACTATTTATCTTCTCGCCAGTTACACAAAAGTAAAAAATATCAGCAATAATATCACTACTTGATTTACTACTTTTTATTTTTTCTATATCTAAATTTGCCGACATTTTAACTCCATTAAAAAATCTCTTTGCACTCCCAATGTGGGAAATGTTTTCGTACAAGTGCATTAAACTCAATCTCAAAAGCACTATAAGAGCTATCTTTTTTGCTTTGATCACTTGATTTTGCTCTTATCATTCCAGCACCAACTGTGTTATTTGTAACTCTATCAATTACAATAAAACTTCCCATAGATTTTATTTTATCATAAGAGTCATATGCAATTATTTGCTCTAAATCAAGTTTTGCTCTTGCAATTTCATTTAAGTTTAAACTATTTGCAGAACTTCTTTCAAGTGTGTTTACATCTGTTTTATAATATATTTGAGCAATTGTTCCAACTGTTGTAGTTGTTGCTCTTTTTATAAAATATTGTTTTCCTTTTATAAGTGGGTCCTCACTAAGCCAAACCAAATCAACATCAAAATTACTAGCTTCATCAGCTTGTTCATCACTTTTTACAATCACATCTCCACGGCTTATATCTATCTCATCTTCAAGTGTGAGAGTAATAGCTTGTTGTGAATATGCATACTCTAAATTTCCTTCATATGTTACTATCTCTTTTACTTTTGAGCTTTTTTTAGAAGGAAGTACAGTTATCTCATCTCCAACTTTTATAACTCCACTTGCAACGGTTCCACAAAATCCTCTAAAATCAAGATTTGGTCTATTTACATATTGAACTGGAAATCTAAAATGTGTTAAATCTCTATCACTATCAATTTGAACATTTTCTAAATGTTGCATTAAAGTTTCACCTGTATACCAAGGAGATTTATCACTTCTTTCAACAACATTATCACCATTTAGTGCAGATAATGGAATTAATGTAATATTATTTGTAAGACCTAGTTCTTTTGCAAATTTTAAATAATCTTCTTTAATTTTATTAAAAACATCTTCTCTAAAATCCATTAAGTCCATTTTATTAACAGCTACAACTATATGTTTAATTCCTAATAACTTATTTATAAAAGAGTGTCTTTTCGTTTGAGTTTGAACTCCATATCTAGCATCTATTAAAATAATTGCTAAGTTTGCTGTACTAGC
>CAYQFC010000174.1:0-2678 GCA_964416585.1 uncultured Aliarcobacter sp. | reverse complement strand
ATATAAAAAGTGAAATCTTGCAACCATATAAACCCCAGCTGTAACCATGGTAGCAGCATGAATTAGAGCTGAAATTGGTGTTGGCCCAGCCATTGCATCTGGAAGCCAAGTATAAAGTGGAATTTGAGCTGATTTTCCCATAGCTCCTACAAAAAGTAAGAAACCAGCAAGTAGTAACCAACCATTTGTTGTATTTCCTAAATTTGCTTCAATTGATGAAAAAGATAGATCAACTTGTCCTAAAGCAAAAAATAGTGTTGCAACTCCAAGTAAGAAACCAAAATCTCCAACTCTATTTACAATAAATGCTTTATTTGCAGCTAGAACATTGTTTTTATCTCCATAATAGAACTTAATTAAAAGATAAGAACAAACTCCAACACCTTCCCAACCAATGAATAGAATAACTGGATTATCTGCTAAAACTAAGATTAGCATTGAAGCCAAAAATAGGTTAAAGTAAGCAAAAAACTTACCAAAACCTGCATCACCTCTCATATAACCAACAGCATAAATATGAATTAGCCAACCAACAAAAGTTACAAACATTGACATAAATATTGCTAAGTTATCTCCTAAAAATGCCATATCAATATTTAGTTTTGATACACTTAACCAAGTAAATAGATGTTGTTTAAATATTATCTTTTCTTGAAGCATTTGTAAAAATAGACAAAGAGTGATTAAAAAAGATATTAGCGGAGTTGCTGTTCCAATAATTGCAAAAGGAAGTTCTGCTATTTCTCTTTTTTTAATACTATAAAAGTATAAAGCACCATTTAAAATAGCACCAAATAGTGGTGCTAAGATTATCCAAACTAATAGATTTGTACTCATTATTTATCTCCTTGAGCAAGAGATGTAAATAAATCTGTATCTAAAGATTTTTTAGATCTATATAAAAGAATAATTATAGATAAAAATATAGCAGCTTCAGCAGCAGCAATAGATATTACAACAATAGTAATAATTTGAGGATCTATGTTGAAATGGTATCTAGCAAAAGTTACTAAAAATAGATTTATTCCATTTAACATCATCTCAATTGACATATAAATTACAAAGATATTTTTTCTTGCAATTACTCCAATTGCTCCAATAGAAAAAAGCATCATTGAAACAAAGGCATAAGAAGTAAGAGATATCATTTTTTAATCCTCCTTATCTATAATTTTAGTTTTTCTTTTTTTTGCAAGAACAACTGAACCAACAAGTGCAACTAAAAGAAGAATAGAGATAAGCTCAACTGCTACAATCCAGTTATCATATAAAACTATTCCAAGTGGTTTTAAATCTCCAAAAGTTGTATCAAGTGTTGATAAATCTTTTTCTGGAAGCATTGAAACTGCTTTAATAACTAAAATATTAAGTGGAAGCATAATAATTGCACCAATAATAATTAATCTATATTTATTTGGTTCATCTGGAAGATCTTCTTCATTTATATTTAAAAACATTAAAATAAATAGAATTAAAGTCATAATAGCTCCAGCATAAACTATTATTTGAATTAAAAAAAGAAAAGTTGCATTTAAAAGTGCAAACATTCCAGCAACACTAAGCATTGAGATTAAAACTCCCAAAGCACTAAACATAGGGTTTTTATAAACAATCATCGCAATTGCACCAGTTATTGCAAAAAAAGCAAGAGCTAGAAAAATAATATTTGCAATCATTCAAAATCCTTTGATCTCTCATTTTTCATAAGAGCTTTTTTATCTAAGACAAACTCTTCTCTGCTACTTGCTGTAAATGAAAAAATTCCTGTATCCATTCTAATTGCATCACATGGACAAGCTTCTACACAATATCCACAAAATACACACTCAAGAAGATCAATTTTAAACTCTTTTGGTCTTTTCTCATCAACACCATCAAATCTCTCTTCAGCTTCAATAAAGATACATTCAGCAGGACATGCTGTTGCACACATAAAACAAGCAACACACTTTTCTGTTCCATCGTCATGTTTTGTAAGCCTATGAACACCTCTATATCTATCTGTTATATCTGTTGGTTGAACTTCTGGATATTGTAAGGTATTTACATTTTCAACATCTTTTAGGTTTTTAATAAAGTGTTTAAAAGTTGTCTTCATACCACCAGCTATTGCTGGAAGATACAATTTATCTTTAAATGATTTTCCATATCTAGGAACTACTTTTATTGCCATTTTAACTCCCTTTCACAACTACAAATATTGCAGTTATTACTATATTTAATAGTGCAAGTGGAATTAAAACTTTCCACCCTAGCATTTGAAGTTGGTCATATCTAAATCTTAAAACAGTCCATCTAACCCACATAAATACAAATGCCATCATAAAAAACTTGATTAAGAAAGTTCCTATTTGAAGAGCTGCAACAACAATATTAACACCATTTTCTCCTAATCCACCTATTAAAAATGAAATTAACAAAATAGATATTATTATTACTATTGTCCAAAATAAAATAGTTAATATTTTTGTCTCTTTTTCTCTACTTCTATCTTCACCAATTGCTTTATTGTTTTTCTTCATCCATTTTGTAAAGATAAATACAAAAATAGGAAGAGTTACTAAAATAGCTAAAATAACATAGTTTATATTTGCTTTTAGTGTTGCTGTATCCATCCAAGGAATTTGATAACCACCAAAAAATAGTGTTACAATAATTGCACTTGAAGCACTCATAGC
>CAYQFC010000173.1:0-2688 GCA_964416585.1 uncultured Aliarcobacter sp. | reverse complement strand
TATTGGAAGAAAACCACATGAAGATCCTGAAATTCCAAACTACTTGGAACATGGAGATACAAAATCTGGTCCAAAAATTAAAAATGGAATGGTGTTTTGTATTGAACCCATGATTTGTCAAAAAGATAGAAATCCTGTAATTCTAAAAAATGGTTGGGATGTTGTTTCAGCTGATGGATTAAGAGGTAGTCATTATGAGCATACAGTTGCTGTTGTTGATGGAAGAGCAGTTATTTTAAGTAGAGAAGAAGATTAAAGGAACGAATGTGGCAAAAGATGATGTAATTGTTGTAGATGGAAAAGTTGTTGAAGCTTTACCAAATGCAATGTTTAGGGTTCAATTGGATAATGGACATATAGTTTTATGTCATATCTCAGGTAAAATGAGAATGCACTATATTAAAATTTTACCAAACGACACTGTAAAAGTTGAAATTACTCCTTATTCATTGGATAAGGGTAGAATTACTCACAGATATAAATAGTGTATCTATATATTATTAAATAAGGAACTCCTTATTTAATAATTTTTCTTAAAATCAATTATACTAAAGTATAATTTTTGTAAAATCTATTATGACAATTAAAGTTAAGAATCAAATTTTAAAATATTTATACAATCAAAAACTATATGGATTTACTTATCAAGAGAGTTTTGATTTTGGTGGTTTTGATATAAAAAATCAGAGTTTACCAAATGATTTAAATGAACTTAATAAATTATGTTCAAATTGTTATCTTTGTGAGCTATCAAAGAGTAGAAAAAGTGTTCTGTTTTCTTATGGAAAAGCAGATAGTAAACTTATGTTTATTCAAGATGAGCCAACATCAAGCGAAGATGAATTAAACTCATTTTATGTTGGAAATAGTGCAGAAGTTTTAACAAATATGATTGAAAAAGTATTAAATATAAAAAAAGAGGAAGTGTATTTAACATCTTTGGTTAAATGCAAATCATTAAATGGTGCAACAAATTCAAACTTTGACTCTTGTAATGACTATTTATTAAAACAAATTGAGCTTGTTAAACCTAAATTAATTGTAGCTCTTGGTGAAAAGACTCACTCTTATTTGTTTAAAAATAGTGATTTTTCACAAAATATGGGTAAATTATTGAAATTTAATGGTATAGATTATATCTGTATTCATTCACCATCTTTTTTAAGAAGAAATCCTTCATTTAAAAAAGATACTTACTTTGATATGTTGAAAATAAAAAATATTTTAGAGGAGTTAAATTGAGACAAATATTAGTTTTACTTTTTATTGTTTTTGCATTTTTAGGGTGTAATCAAAAACAAGTTGTTCAATTAAAAATGCCAGGTAAACAAGCACCTGTGGTTCAAGCAGCGAAGCCACAAGTAGTTGATGAAGATAAAACGACTGTAATAGAAGAGTTTACGCCTGTTGAAGTTTTTGAAACAGATGTAAAAGAGCAGATTATGAATAATAGTGGTAGCAAGAATGAAGTTTTAGAAAATGATGATAAATTCTCTGCTATTGATACAACAAAAGCTAATGTAAATATAGCTTTTGTTTATCCTAAAAATTTAATAAAATACTCAAAAGGTTCTATAAGTACTGTTGGATCGTATCTTTCATATAAAAATATAAAATATAATCTTAAAGTTATTGAGCTTGAAAATGAAGATTATAATAGTATTGAAAATACTTTTTCTAATCTAAAAAATAGTGGTTTTAGTGATGTTATAGCTCTATTTACTCCAAATGCAATAAATAGTTTATCAAAAATTGTTGATTCAGATTTTAAAGTTTATCTTCCTTTAATTGAGAAAAAAAATAGTTTAGAAACTAATGATAATTTAATTTTTGGTTCAATATCTTATGAAGAACAACTTAAAAAATTAAGTTATTATTCAAATGGAGATAATGTACTTTTTTATCAAAATACATATTTAAGTAAAAATATAAAAAAAGCTTATAATAGTGTTGTTTCAAATGGTAGGGAAAAAGAGATAAATAATAATGAGAGAAATTTTAAAGGACTTGTATCAGGACTTAATAATTCAACTCTTTATCTAAATATTGAAGTTGTAAAAAGTGCCATGCTACTATCTCAATTAAGAGCTAGTAATGTAAATCCAAATTTTATTTTTGGAACTCAAGCAAATTATGATTTGAATTTATTAAATCTGACTCAAGAAGATGATAGAAAAAAAATGTTAATTGCAAACTCTATACCAGAAATTGATAAAAAGTTAAGAGAAGAGATTAATTCAGGTGGTGCTGATTTGAATTTTTCATGGGTTGATTATTCAACTTTGGTTGGGATAAACTATTTAGTAGATGGAAATAGTAGCTTAATTCCAACAAAAATTGATGATAATCAAGCTATATATACTCCAAGGCTGTTTAAGGCGACAGCTTATGGATTTGTAGAGATTAAGTAAAATTTGGATAAAATCGCCGATTATTTAGAAAATGGAGTTTAATTTTGAGAACACATTATAATACAAGTGTAAGAGAGAATTTAATAGGGCAAAAGGTTACTGTTGCTGGTTGGGTAAATAGTAGAAGAGATCATGGCGGAATTATTTTTATAGATTTAAGAGATAAAAGTGGTTTAGTTCAGCTTGTTGCTGATCCACAAGATTGTAAAGATGCTTTAGTTGTTGCTGAAACAGTAAGAGATGAGTTTGTTTTAATAGCAACTGGAACTGTACGAGC
>CAYQFC010000172.1:0-2689 GCA_964416585.1 uncultured Aliarcobacter sp. | reverse complement strand
TCATGGTCTATTCCATGCTCTTTGCAGTGATTAGTCAAAAACTCAATTTGTTCACCCATTCCATAAGTTATAGTTACAGCTTTAAAATCAAATTTAAATGGGGCTTTTTTTTGCATTCTATTTAATGTATGAAGAAGAGTTAGAGAATCTTTTCCTCCACTAAAACCAACCATAACACGGTCGCCCTCTTTTATTAAACCGTAAGTTGCATTTACTTTTGCCACATTTGAAGTTATTTTTTTACTTATTTCTATCAAATTATCTTATCCTAAATATTTTTTGGGATTATATCAAAAAAGTTTTAATAAACTATTTTAGTAAAAAACTATATAATCATTTTTTAAAAATTATTTAAAGAGCAAAAGATGACACTAGAAGAAGAACAATTATTTATAGATAAGATAAAAGAGACAATTTTACCAGTTGCAATTTATCTAACAGAGAGCGAAATTATGAAGATTATAGAAGATGTAGAAAAAGCAAATGAAAACCTTCCAAAAGGCTTTGCAAAGATGCTTTATGAACAAGTTATAGTTCTAAAATACAATAGATTAAGTAAAAAATAATGAGAGATTTTATAACTTATAATAAATCTCTTGAGCTAATAAATAATATAAAAATAACTCCTTGCACAAAAAGATTATTTATAATTGATGCCATTGGTTATATCTTGGCAAGTGATATTGTAGCAGATCACAATAGCCCTTCTTTTCCAACTTCAGGGATGGATGGATATGCTTTTAAATTTGAAGATATAGAGAATAGAACTCTTAAAATAATAGATAAAAATCCTGCTGGTTTTGTTGTAAATACGGAGATTTCAGATAATACTTGTATTAAAACTTTTACAGGTTCATTGATGCCAAAAAATAGTGATACTTTAATTCCTATTGAGAATGTTGAAGTATTTGAAGATAAAATTAAGATTATAAAACCAGTTTCTTTTGGATTTGCAGTAAGAAATATAGGTGAAAACTATAAAAAAGATGAGATTCTAATCAAGAAAGGTACAAAAGTAGGATTTAGTGAAGTTGGTGTACTAGCTTCACTAAATATTGTACAAATTGATGTTTTTGTAAACCCTACTATTGCGGTCGCTAGTACTGGAAGTGAAATTTTAGATTTAGGTGTAGAAAAAACAAATGATTCTCAAATAAGAAGCTCAAATCACCTTACACTTGAAGCACTATTTAAACAAAACGGTGCAGATGTTTTACAAATGGGTCCTGTTGATGATAATATAGAAAATATCACAAACTTTTTTCTAAACTCTTTTAAAAAAGCTGATATTGTTGTAACAACGGGTGGAGTTAGTGTTGGGGATTATGATTTGGTTCAAGATGTAATTAAAGATAAACTTCAAGCAAAAGTACTTTTACATGGAGTTTTTGTAAAACCTGGAATGCATATTTTAGTAGCCTTAAAAGATGAAAAAATCATTATTGCTCTTCCAGGATTTGCATACTCTTCTACTATTTGTGCTATTTTATATGTTCTACCTTTGATTTATAAATTTAGAAATGGAGATGAAAAACTCCCTTTTATAAAAGCAAAAATAGAAGAGAGCTTAATCAATCCTACAAATAAAAAAATCTTTAAAGCTTGTAACATAGAGTATAAAAATGAAAACTATATTATAAATTTTGAAGGAAAAAAAGAGGGAACTAGCGCAATTTTGACAAACATGCTAGGAAACCCTGCTCTTTTGGTTCAAGATGAAAACAGCACTATATATTCTGGTGATTTTGTAGATGTTTTACTTTTAAATAATCTAAAATAGCTAACTCTAGTGACAAAAAAATACTTTTATCCCTTAATTATCATATCTATGATTTTTTGGGGAGCTTCTTGGATTAGTACAAAGGCCTTAACTTCATATATAAATGCTTATGAAATGGTATTTTTACGAATGGGAATATGCTTTATTACTATGTTTCCAGCTATATTTATCTTTAAAATGAAATATAAACCCGATTTAAAAACCACTATTTTAGTAGCTTTTGCATCTTTATTTTTGGTTTTATACTCTATTTTTATGTTTTGGGGAGTGGAGCATGGAACAGGAAGCTTAGGTGGAGCCATGGTTCCTTCTATGATACCAATTATTACTTATATTTTTGTAGCAATTTTAAGTAAAAAGACAATAAGCCTAAAACACTCTTTTGCACTAGCTTTGGGGCTTTTTGGGGTTTTAAATATGATAAATATTTATAAATTTAATCTTGAAGAGATTTTTAGTAAAGATAATATATATTTTTTAATTGCATCTACTTTATGGGCGATTATTACAATAATAACATCAAAATCAAGCAAAATAAATGCTTTTGTTTTTACAACATATACATATTTAATCTCTAGTTTGGTTCTATATTTTTTATATCTTGATGACTCTATTTTTATAAAAGTTTCAAATTATGATTTGCTTTTTTGGTTTAATATCTTTGTGATTACTGTTTTAAGTACAACTTTTGCAACTTCAATATACTTTTTTGGAGCTTCTAAGTATGGGGCAAAAGAGGTTTCATCTTTTGTTTTTTTGGTTCCTGCAAGTGCTATTTTAATTGGATATATATTTTTAGATGAAAAAATAGAGTTTACTACAATTATTGGAGTTATTTTAGCTATGATTTCAATCTACATTTTAAATAATCTATCTCTTCCAAAACTCTTTAAAAAGCCTAATCCTTAG
>CAYQFC010000171.1:0-2700 GCA_964416585.1 uncultured Aliarcobacter sp. | reverse complement strand
AAATAAATATCAAGTAAGTGTGATTTTACCTTTGGGATATAGAGTAAAAGAGCAAAGTAAACAGCTAAGAGAGAAGCTAGAAGATATTGTAGAATATATAAAATAATTTCAAAATAATTTTTAGAATAAAAAATTATTTTCTTTAAAAATAGCAATAAAATAAGAGATTTTGCAGTTATAAAAATATAAGAAAAAATATGATAAAATAAAATAGATAAATAATTATTATAAAAGGTAAATGAAAATGAATGTTAGTGAAATTGAAACTTGGTTAAAAGAGCATGGGATTAATAACTATGTTATGTCCGATGATTATCAAATTTCAGTTCAAGGAAATGTGAATTTAAACGATAAATTAAAAGGTCAAAACCTTCCTGTTGTTTTTGATAGAATTGAAGGATATTTTGATATAAGCAATAATAATTTAACATCTTTAGTTGGTTGCCCAAAAGTTGTAGTTAGAGATTTTAATTGCTCTAAAAATAAATTAACCTCTCTTTTTGATTGTCCTATTGAAGTTGGAGAGTTTGATTGCTCATATAATTTATTAAAAAACTTATCATACGGACCAAAAGAGGTAAAAGGAAACTATAATTGCTCTTTTAATGAATTAACTTCAATAAAAGCAAGTCCAAGAACCGTTAAAGGTTTTTTCAAATGTAATGACAATAAATTGGCATCTTTAGACGGTGGTCCAAAAAATATTGATGAAACTTTTGATTGTTCGCATAACTTTATAGAAAGGTTAATTGGTGGTCCTATTAATGTCAAAGGAGATTATCTTTGTCATGGAAATAAATTAAGTGATTTAGAGGGAATTGCTGATGAGATTTTGGGGGATTTAATTACTGATGTGAAATTAAATAATCTTCCTTCAAAATTAAATGAAGAAGACCAAAGCCTAAGATATCACGGTAGCTCTGTAATTGCACATATATATAAACCAGTTGTATCTCTAGTGAATAATGAAGATATTGTTAATTGGCTAACAAGATATGATATTAAAGGGTACTCGATTTTAAACGATGGTTCTGTTGATGTTGCTGGAGATGTTAAGCTATCTGGAAGATTACCAAACTTATATAAATTGCCTTTAAAATTCAATATAATTGATGGGGATTTTGATATTAGTGAAAATGAACTTGTGTCTCTTGAGGGAAGTCCAATAAAAGTAAATGGAAACTTTTTGGCTCACAAAAATGAGCTAAATTCCCTAAGGGGTGGACCAAAAGAGGTAAAAGGAAGCTTTATTGTTTTACATAATAATATAACATCTTTGCAAAACTCTCCAACAACAGTAAAGGGTGATTTTATATGTTCTCATAATCCTTTAAGGTCTCTTGAGGGTATAAATACAGTTTTTGGATATGTGTTTACGGGTGTTTATGTAGCAAGATTAAAATGCCAAAAATACAACTATAAAGGTGTTACAACATATAAATATCCTGGCGATTCTGTGATGAAGTACCTAGATGAAGAGTATGTTTCGCTAACAGATGAAGAAAAAGCATTTGAAGCGACTAAAAAGAATTTAGAAAAAGTTATTAAAAAGATGTTAAATGCAAACACTTTAACAAAAGAGATGATTACAGATCAACTTATAAAAAATCTTACAAAATATCAACTAGATCAGCTAAAAACTAAAGTTTTATGGATTAAAAATCCACCAACTGAAGAGAATAGTGATGGTGTTAGTGAAGATGAGATAATGAAACTAGCTTTTGAAAAAGAGCTATAGTTTCACTCTTAAGATAGAAAAACTTTTTTTTAGCTATAATCACTAAAATTTTAAAATAATAATCAAAAAATAATTATAAATGGAGTTATAAAATATGGTTCAAACAGTTAATTTAAAAAAAGCATTTGGAGCTAGAGTTTTATTTGCTGATATAAATCTAAAGCTTGATAGTGGAAAAAGATATGGTTTAATTGGAGCAAATGGAGCTGGAAAAACAACGTTTTTGAAAATTCTATCAGGGCAAGAAGATGCAACAGAGGGTGAAGTACAAATTCAAAATGGAAAAAAAGTAGGGGTTTTATCGCAAAATCAATTTGCTTATGAGAATTTTTCTATTTTTGATACGGTTTTAATGGGAAATAAAAAACTTTACGATGCAATAAAAGAGAAAGAAGAGCTTTATTTAAGTCCTGAATTTACTGATGAAGTAAACAATAGATTAGCAGAACTTGAAATTATTTGTTGTGAAGAAGACCCAACTTATGAGTATGATATTAAGGTTACAAAAATTCTTGAAGATTTAGGATTTCCTTCTTCAACTCACCAAAATTTAATGAGTTCATTTACAGGTGGAGATAAAGTAAAGGTACTTTTGGCACAAGTATTATTTCCTAGACCAGATATTTTATTTTTAGATGAGCCTACAAATAACCTTGATATTGAAACTATTGGATGGCTTGAAAATCAGCTTCAACACCACGATGGAACAATGGTTGTAATCTCTCACGATAGACACTTTTTAAATGCGGTTTGTACAAATATACTTGATGTTGATTTCAAAAAAATAAGAGAGTTTAGTGGAACTTATGATGATTGGTATATTGCTTCAACTTTAATTGCAAAACAGCAACAAACAGATATTAATAAAAAACAAAAAGAGAAAGAGGAATTGGAGAAATTTATTGCAAGATTTAGTGCAAATGCTTCAAAAGCAAAACAAGCAACTTCAAGACAAAAACAAC
>CAYQFC010000170.1:0-2742 GCA_964416585.1 uncultured Aliarcobacter sp. | reverse complement strand
CAAAGCTATTTCCACATGCACAAGAAACTTGGCATACTTTATAATCTGGATGAATATCTTTTTTCATTCCATTTTCCTTTTTATTTTATAGCACCTAAAAAAAGAGCAGGTCTTTGCTGTCCTTTAATAGATTTTGAGTTGCGATTATATCGAAAAATACTTAATTATCGCTTTATTTAAGCTAGAAATTATATTTGATTCTCTATTTTCAAACTGCCCTTTGTTGAAAGTATTTTGTCTTTTTGCAAGTTTCATTGTATTTTGAATAATTTTCTCTTCCAAAGTTTTTTTATCTATTTTTCCATCAAGATACTCCAAAGTTTCAACTATTCCAATGCTACTCATACAATTTGGGCTTCTTGTATATTTTTTTTCCAAATATATAACTTCATTTATTAGCCCATCTTTTAGCATTAGTTTTGTTCTTTGTTCAACTCTTTTTCTAAGCTCATCTTTCTCCCATAAAATCTCAAAAATTGGAAGGTTTGGAGAGAGAGCAATCTTTGGGTTTTTCAAAAAATATTGACTTGGAGTTAGTCCACTTTGTTTATAAATCGAATATGCTTTTTCTACTCTATATTTATCATTTGGTTCAATTTTTTGCATATAATCTTTATCCAAACTATAAAGCAAATTATAAGCATCATTTAAACACATATCTAAATTTGTATTATCGTTTAAACCATCGCTTATTCCACTAACCAAAGCTTTGAGATAAAAGCCAGTTCCACCAACTATTATTAAGTTTTTTTTACTATTTTTTGCATACTCTTTTGCATTTTTATACAAATCTAAAAACAAAACAACATCAAATTTCTCATTTGGAAAAACTTCATCTATCCCAAAATGAACAATATCGCCTCGTTCGTTTTTTGTAGGTTTTGCACTTGCAATATCTATCTCTTTATATACACAAAGTGAGTCCAAAGATAGGATTATAGAGTTTGTTTTATTCGCTATTTCAAGGCTAAGAGCTGTTTTACCTGAAGCTGTTGTACCAATAATTGCTAGTTCTTTCATTCTTTATTTTTCTCTTTGCAATCTTTTAATTCAAGTTTTAAGATATTTATCTCTTTTTCTTTTTGAATTAATTTTTTAAGAAGTTCGCTTATATCGTTTTGATTTGATTTTTCTACACTTTGTTCAACTTTTGTGCTACAAGCTACAAAAAAGAGTGAAAAAATCAATAAAAATAGGTAATTTTTCATTTTTCTCTTCTATATTTTTGTTTTGATTATAGCCAAAAAGCATTAATTTACCCATTATTTGCTAATATGCCGCCCATGAAAAAAGTAATAAAAAAGATAAAAGATTTTAGTGAATTGGTGGTTTTTACCCACTCTGTTTTTGCATTACCATTTATATTTATAGCAATGGTTGTATCTTCAACTCAAATAAATGGAACTCCTTGGTTTGGATTTAAACTTCTGTTTTTAGGAACTCTTTGTGCGGTATTTGCACGAAACTTTGCTATGGGATTTAATCGTTTTATGGATAGAGATATAGATGCTCTAAATCCACGAACAGCAAACAGACCAAATGTAGATGGAAGAGTTAGTCCAAAAGCTATGTTTATTTTTTGTTTAGCAAATGCAATACTGTTTATTGTTGTGGCATATTTTGTAAATGATTTAGCCCTAAAACTGGCTATTCCTATTTTAATAATTATCGCTTCATACTCATATTTTAAGAGATTTTCATATCTTGCACATATTATTTTAGGAATATCTTTGGCACTTGCACCTATTGCTGGGGTTGTTGCTGTTAGTGAGACTATTTCGTTTTGGGTTGTGCTTCTTAGTGCTGGAGTAATGTTTTGGGTTGCTGGATTTGATTTATTGTACTCTTTGCAGGATATTGATGTAGATAAAAAGCTAGGTCTTCACTCAATTCCTTCAAAATTTGGTGCAAAAAAAACTATGCTATTTTCAAAAATATTTCATACTCTTACAGTGATTTTTTGGCTTTTATTTGTGATATATTCGCAAGGCTCTTATTTTGCATATTTAGCAGTAATTTTCAGCGCTTTAATGCTTTGCTATGAACACTATATAGTAAATAAGGATTTCAAAAAAATCGATAGAGCATTTTTTACAGTAAATGGTTATTTGGGAATTGTATTTTTAATTTTAATTATTTTGGATAATAATTTTAGATTTATCTAATATAAAGATATACATAATAAAAAGTGATAGTATCAGGGGAGTGATTAATTCCCCCTTTTATTAATATCTTAGTAGCACTTTGTAGCGAATACTAAGAGTATTAAAATTCTATGTCAATATTTTTAATTTTGCTTCTAAAATTTGGTGATGAGTTATTTTTGCTTAAGTTAATTAGTAAATGGCACGCCTGGTAGGAGTCGAACCCACAACCCCTCGGGTCGAAACCGAGTATTCTATCCAGTTGAACTACAGACGCACTAAAAATAGAGCGAAATATTAGCAAAACAAGACTTAATTTTTCTTTTGTGTTATTTTTCATAAAACTTTTGTATAATAGAAAAAATAAAAAAAGGGGATAATATGCCTTATCTAGTATCTTCAATTATAGCTATTGTAGCTGCTCTTATTATATTAATGACAAGATATGAAGCAGATGATAGTCAAATAACAGCAGAAATTGAAAGAGCAAAGTCTATGTTTTTGACTATTGATGGATTTGTAAATACTTATATTCAAAGTGGTGGAGATTTATCCTCTGGAACACCAACAAATGAAAAATTAAATTTTGCAACACTAT
>CAYQFC010000169.1:0-2745 GCA_964416585.1 uncultured Aliarcobacter sp. | reverse complement strand
TATTATTGCTATTTAGTATATTTTTTGCAAATTCTATGGCTTCATCTGTCACATTTTCGCCACTAATCATTCTTGCTATCTCAGTTATTTTTTCATTATTATTTAATAATTTCACACTTGAAACACCATCTTTTTTATCTACAAGAAAGTGCTGATTTGCACTTGCTGTTAATTGTGGTTGATGTGATATTGCAAATATTTGATAATTTTTACTAAGAGTAATTAGAACTTTTGATATTGCTTCACTCTCTTTTCCACTTAAATTTGCATCAATTTCATCCAAAAACAAAACACCATTTATAGATATATCAAACTGACTAACTGCACTTAAAAGAGCAAGTCTTAATCTATTGTACTCTCCTGCACTAATAGTATCAAGTGATACCTCATTTAAGAAAAAAGATATTTCATCATGCCCATAGAAGTCTAAATCTTTTTTATTTAAAACTATATTTGCATTATTAAGATATAAAAGCTTCAAATAAAAATTTATCTTATCTTCAAGTAAAATTAGATTGTTTTGTCTAAATTCACTTATTTTATCTGCAAGATTTTTTATTTCAATCTCAAGATTTAAATACTCTTTTTCTAGTTTTGACTTAGAAAAAGAGATATTCATATAAGCTTCAAGTTCAAGCTTTTTTTGATTTTTATACTCAATTGCCTCTTTTATAGAACCAAATCTTTTTTGCAAAGCCGATATTTTTTCAATTCTATTTAAAACTTCTTCAATATTAATTTCATCAAGTTCACTTAATCTATCATTTGACTTTTCAAAAATATTATTTAATTCATTCATTGCTTCATCAAAAAACAAAGAATCAACCTCAAGAAGTTCAAGAAGCTCATTTACGCTACTACTTAATTCAAAAATAGATGTAACTTTACTAATAGATTTCTCTATTTTATCCTTTTTTGCTAAAGATTTTTTTATTAAATTAAGCTCTTCATACTCATCTTCTTTTGGATTAATCTCCTCTATTTTTGCTATTTCAAATCTTGCAAACTCTTTTAAGTCTTCTATCTTTTTTTCATCTTCTAAAATTTTATTTAGCTCTTTTTTTATATCCAAGAACTCTTTATATTTTTTATCAAAACTCTCTTTTATTTTTTGGAACTCTAAGCTATTTTTAGATGCTAATCTATCTAAAAATTCAATAATTCTTTGGCTTTCAAAATCACTTGTATCTTTTAGATTTAGCTGTTTTATAAGTTTAAAAGAGATATTTTGAAGATTTTTTTTAGATATTATTTGATTATTCAAAAAATATCTAACTTTCTCTTTTTTTATACTTTTAATTATTAAATCATCACTTTTTTCTATTCCATAAAGCTCATCTTCAAAACTAATATTTGCAAACTCAAGTTCACTTAATTCACTTTTTACATCATTAAAAGCAAATAAAGCCAGTATCTCTTGCATAAGTATTGATTTTCCAGCCCCAGATGGTCCACTAAAGATATTTAATCCCTTTTTAAACTCCAAATCAATTTCAGCAAAACTCAAACAATTTTTAATATAAACTCTATTTATCAAACTAATTTCCCCATCTTAACTTTTCACTTAAAACCTCAAAAAAATCCCTACTACTTCTATGTATCATTTTTGATTTTTTTGTAGATATTTTGATTTTTATCAACTCATCTTTATTTAAATCATAAAGCTCTTGCCCATCAATAATAACAACGGCTCCACTATCTTTTGTAACTTTAAACTCAATTTCAAAATCAGCAGGTACAACTATTGGTCTTTGAGTTAAAGAGTGTGGTGCTATTGGTGTTATTATAAAAGCATTCGTAAGCGGATATACTATTGGTCCACCAACTGATAGATTATATGCAGTTGAACCACTAGGAGTTGAAACAATTAAACCATCTCCAAAATATGTATTAAAGGCTTTTTTATCTATTTTTGCTCTAACTTCTAGCATACTTGAAAGATTTTTTCTAGAGATTACAATATCATTAAAAGCTATAAATTTTCTATTTTTTATTTGTCCTTCTATTATCATTCTAGGATTTATTTTATAATCATTTTGCATTAAATCATCTATAAATTTAGGAAGTTCCTCCATTGATAAATCAGTCAAAAATCCCAAAGTTCCCAAATTTATTCCCAAAACTGGTAAATCATACTTAAAAGCTTTTCTAGCAAGTCCCAAAAGTGTTCCATCTCCACCAACACTTATTAAAAAATCAACTTTTTTGCATAGTATTTCAAAATCTTCTCCCATTTCATCTATCATTAAAGCTGAATTAGTCTCAAGTATAAGATTTATATTTTTTTGCAAAAAAAGAGCTTTGATTTGTATAAACACATCTTTTAATTCAGGACTCTGTGGTCTTAGCACAACTCCTATATTTTCAATTTTTTCCAAGTGTTTATAACTTTTTTCTAATCTCAATGTAGCTCTTTATTTTAAATTTATATAAAAATATTTTAGTAAAACTCTTATATAAATCTAATAAAAAAAGGGAATATGCTAAAGCACATCCCCTTTAGAAAAAATAAAAACTTAATTATCCGTTTCTTTTTTTCATAATCTCTTCAGATACATTTCTAGGAACTTCTTGGTAAGAGTCAAATAACATAGAGTATGTTGCTCTTCCTTGAGACATAGATCTTAAATCTGTTGAGTATCCAAATAGTTCTGAAAGTGGAATCATAGCAGTAACAAGTTTGATACCTGCTCTATCATCCATAGATTGAACTTGACCTCTTCTTTTATTACAGTCTCCAATAAC
>CAYQFC010000168.1:0-2760 GCA_964416585.1 uncultured Aliarcobacter sp. | reverse complement strand
GTTCTTCTAAATGCAAAATATGTTGTATAGTATGGACATCTAGGAATAAATTTAAAAAGTCTAACTGCAAGAGCAGTTTGTCTTTTGAAAAAGCAGTCGCAATGACAAGGTTTATTTGTAATAACTGATGAGCAAGATAGAAGTAACTCCAAATCTTTTGGTGGTTCATCCTCATCTTTTTCAACACTAAGTTTAAGTTTTTTGTCTAAATGATTTTTTAAAGTAACACAAATACTATTTAATGAAGCAGTTGTAGAGTATGCTTGAATAGAAGCAAGAGTAAAATACTTTTTTCCAAAACCTTTAACTTTCAAAAACTTTTCCTTATATAAATTATAAGTGAAACTTTAAGAAATATAAACTTAATAAGATATAAAACGGTTTTTTGCTACTCTTTTATCTTCTAATTTTAGGAGATTAAGCTTTGAAATTTACCTTTGTAACACTTTTCCCAAATTTAATTGAGCCATATTTTCAAGATTCAATCTTAAAAAAAGCAGTTTTATCAAATTTTATATCTTATGAGTTTTATAATCCTAGAGATTTTACAAACAGTAAGCATAAAAAAGTTGATAGTGCAATGATTGGGGGAGGAGCTGGAATGCTTCTTTTTTGCCAACCACTTTTTGACTGTTTAGATAAAATAAAAGAGAAAAATAAAGATGCTTATATTATTTTTCCACTAGCAGCTGCAAAACCGTTTAATCAAAAAGATGCAAAAAGACTTGCTAGTAAAAAAAATATTGTGTTTGTAAGTGGAAGATATGAGGGAATTGATGAGAGAGTTATAGAAAAGTACGCTTCTGAGGTTTTTTCTATTGGAGAGTATATTTTAACAGGTGGTGAACTAGCTTCAACTGTTATGGCAGATGCAATAGCTAGAAATGTGCAAGGAGTTTTAGGAAATGAAGCTTCTTTGGAAGTTGAAAGCTATGAAAACAATCTTTTAGAAGCTCCATCTTTTGCAAAACCAGAAAATTTTGAAAATTTGTTTGTTGTTAAAGAATATTTAAAGGGAAACCATAGTAAAATTTGCGACTTAAAATTCCAGATGTCAATTTGTAAGACAAAATATTATAGACCTAATAAGGAAAAGAGATGAAAAACAGATATATAGCTAGTTTCGAAGCGGCTCAAATAGCTTCAATAGAGGTTCCAGCATTTAGAGCAGGAGATACTTTAAGACTTGGTGTTGAGATTAAAGAGGGTGAGAAAAAAAGAGTTCAAACTTTCGAAGGTGTAGTAATTGGAAGAAGCGGAAACGGAGTTGATGCTACTTTTACTATTAGAAAATTAGGAGCAAATAGTGTTGGTGTTGAGAGAATTTTCCCACTATATTGCGAATCTCTAAAATCTTTTGAGGTAATTAGAAGAGGAAGAGTAAGAAGAGCTAAACTTAACTATTTAAGAGAATTAAAAGGTAAAGCTGCAAGAATTAAAGAGCTTAAAAGATAATCTAAGGCACTCAAGCCTTAGCTTTAAGCTTATAACTATTTAAAATATATCCAAAAGAGTAAAAATGTTAAGCAATATTATAAACTTCATAGTAGATACAGTAGGAAGTTTAGGATATGCTGGAATATTTTTTATGATGTTTTTGGAAAGTTCATTTTTCCCATTTCCATCTGAGGTTGTTATGATTCCCGCTGGATATTTGGCATATAAAGGTGAAATGAATATATTTTTGGTAGTTTTTTTTGGAATTTTAGGATCACTTGCTGGAGCAATTTTTAACTACTATTTTGCTCTAAAACTCGGAAGAGTTTTTTTATTAAAATATGGAAAATATTTCTTTATAAAAGATGAAACAATCTTTAAAATGGAAGAATTTTTCTCTAAACATGGACATATTTCAACTTTCTTTGGAAGATTAATACCAGTTGTAAGACAATATATTTCACTACCTGCTGGATTATCAAAAATGAATCTTTTTGTTTTTTCAATATATACTAGTTTAGGTGCAGGAATTTGGGTAATAATTTTAACACTTCTTGGGTATTTTTTGGGTGGAAATGAAGAGCTTCTAAAAGAGTATTTGCATCAAATTGTAATTTCTCTTTTAATTATTATTGCCATATTTAGTTTTATTTATTACTTAAGGGTAAAAAATAAAAATAGATGTTAAAAAAGTTATTTGACCTTTTTTTAATCCTTCTTGTTTTAATTTATATCCTTTTTGAAGAGCTTGTTTGGGAAAAAACGGCAAAACCTATTGTAAGATTTATCTCAAAATTTGTTTTAAAGTTTGATATCTTTGAAAAGTTAATTCTAAAAATAGATAATCTAGGTTCTTATTGGATTTTATCTATATTTATGGTTCTGTTTTTATTTGTTGAGTTATTGGGAATTTATGCTGCAATACTATTTTTCCAAGCAAAAATATTTCTTGCTATTTTTGTATATCTGCTAAAGCTTCCTTTGGCTATTTTTATTTTATGGTTTTTTGATATTACAAAAGATAAATTGATGCAGTTTAGGTGGTTTTCTTATTTATATAAAAAATTAATAGTGATAATTGTGCTAATAAAAAACTCAAAAATATATAATTTAGTACATGAAAAAATAGCTAATATTAAAATATATTTTAAAGAAAAATCACTATTAAAAGCTAACTTTATTTTAAATAAATTTATCAATATTTACAAAAATATAAGAGCTAGATTAGGACTATAAACAAGATTTTATTAGTTTTATCCCTTTTTCTATCTGTTCAAAGCTAGAGTGTGTATAGTTGAACCTTATTTCACTATTTGGAACTTT
>CAYQFC010000167.1:0-2770 GCA_964416585.1 uncultured Aliarcobacter sp. | reverse complement strand
ATACAGCAATTATCATACCCCAAAGAAGAAATCTTTTTCTCCAAACAAGAGCCATTGTTGCCAAAATTGTAGCATTTACAACAGCATTATCAAAAGATAAACTAAGCTCTAAAACTGATAAAATAGTTCCTTGATAAAGGGCAAAAAATCCTCCATAAAGATACAAAAGAACAGAAGCGACAAACCAAACTGCTAAAAAACCATAAAAATAAGATATAAGAGGTTTTTGTTTCAAGAAATTTTCCTTAATTGTTTAAAATTTCACGAATTATATCCAAATTTTCTAAGCTTTTCTTTTCGGCTTAATAAAATATGCCAATAAAGCTGCAAAAATAGCAGGAAAAAGCCAAGATAAGCCTTCATTTGCAAGTGGAAGTAGTTTTAAAAACTCAAGATTAATCCCTAATCTTGCCAAAACTATCTCTACAAAGCAAAATATCATAGCCGTAAATGCTGCAAATTTATATACATTATCATTTTTTATATATTTATCAAAAAATATTAAAATAACCAAAACTATAGCAGCTGGATAAACTATTCCTAAAATTGGTCCAGCAAAAGAGATAATTTGTTCTAAGCCAATATTTGTAACAAAAATACTAAAAATAGTAACAATAACAACCAAAGTTTTATAAGATATTTTTCTATTACTTAACTTTGAAAAATACTCAGCTGTAACACTAACAAGTGCTGCACCTGTTGTAAAACATGCCAAAAATACAATAATTCCTAAAAATATATTTCCATAATCTCCAAGCAAAATATTTATTATTTTATTTAATAAAACTGCTTTTGCAATATTTTGTTCAAACAATCCTGAAGCTGTTGCACCTAAATATGATAATCCAAAATATACAATCATAATTCCAAAAGCGGCCAAAATAGAAGCATATCCAACTATTTTAAAGCTTGTTTTTGTATCGTTATAACCTTTTGCTTTTACAATTTTGATAATAATAATTCCAAATGCCAAAGCAGCCAAAACATCAAGAGTTTGATAACCCATTACAAGCCCATCTAAAAATAGATTTTCATTTGCACTATTTTGAGCTATCTCTCCTATTGGAGTTACAAAACCTTTTATAATTAAAAACATAAGTCCAAAAAACAATAAAGGAGTCAAAACTCTTCCTAAAATTTCAATCATAACTGTTGGTTTAAAAGTAAAAAACATAATCAAAGCATAATATAAAATTGAAGTTATGATTGAGTTTTTAAAACTATCTCCAAACATAGGAACAACAAGCATTTCATATGTTGTTGCTCCTGTTCTAGGAAGTGCAATAAGTGGTCCTATACATAAAATAATTGATGACATAAGTAAAATTCCAGCTGTTTTTCCAAGCTTGGAAGTTAAATCATCAACATTTCCACCAACTTTTAATAGTGCAAACATAGCAAAAGTTGCAAAACCAATATCTGCTAAAAAATATGAAAAAAATGATATATGCCAATCACTAGCACTTGTCAATCCTAAATATGGTGGAAAAATAATATTTCCTGCACCAAAATACATGGAAAAAATTGCAAAACCTAAAATTAAACTATCTTTATAGACTCTGTTTTGCTTTATCATTAAATCTCTTTTAATCTATTTAATAAAAATGATTCAATAATTTCATCTATACTTCTTTCGCTTGATACACAATAAGTTTTTATTCCATCATCTTTTAAAGGCCATATAAATTCTAAATTATTAATTACAATTAAAGCACTTAAAAGACAAAAAACATCTTCATATCTATCATAAAACTCAACATTTACAATCTTTCCAACATCTAACTCAACAACAGCCCATGCACTATTCTCTTCAATAGATGAAATAACAGATAAATATCTATCTTTTTTATCAATTGGAATTAAAATCTTCATAATCTTAACCTTTTAAACTATATTAAAATTTCTCTATTTCCTCTAGCATTAACTTCACTTAGCACTCCCATTTGTTCCAACTGTTCAATTATACTAGCAGCCCTATTGTAGCCAATATTTAATCTTCTTTGAAGATAAGATATTGATGTTTTTTTATCTGTTAAAATAATATTTTTTGCATCTTCATATAATGCATCAAGTTCAATATCATCTCCATCTCTTGAGCCTTTTGAAGTAGAAGCACTATTTGATAAGTTTTTATCTTTTATAAAATTCATATCATACTCAACAGCTCTTTGATCTTTTAAAAATTCCACAACTTGCTCTATTTCAGTTTCTGTACTCCAAGGTGCATGAATTCGCACAATTCCAGGAGTTCCAGGAGGTGTAAACAGCATATCTCCACGGCCTAAAAGCGACTCAGCACCCATAGAATCAAGTATGATTTTTGAATCTATTTTTTGTCCTACTTTATACGATAAACGACTTGGTAAATTTGCTTTTATAAGACCAGTTACAACATCAACAGATGGTCTTTGAGTTGCAACTATTAAGTGAATTCCACTAGCTCTTGCCATTTGAGCAAGTCTTGCTATTGAGTACTCTACATCTTTTCCACTTGTCATCATTAAATCAGCCAACTCATCAATAACTATAACAATATAAGGCATAGTTTCATAGCCATCTTTTTTTGCTTTTTCATTATAATTTTCAATATTCTTTGTTCTCGTATTTGCCATTAAAGTATATCTTCGCTCCATCTCACCAACCATATTTGCCAAAGCATTTATAGCATCAACAGCTTTTGTAATAACTGGAGTTAAAAGATGAGGAATATCGTTGTACATAGAAAACTCAAGCATTTTTGGATCAATCATAACTAGTCTTAAATTATCTG
>CAYQFC010000166.1:0-2771 GCA_964416585.1 uncultured Aliarcobacter sp. | reverse complement strand
TTCATCTGTATTTTATATAGTTTTGAAAAGTTTAATTTATCTAAATTTGTTTTTATTAATGCCATTATTTTCTCTTTTTTTAAATTTTATTTACAATAGGATTAAACGCTTTACTTGATAAAAGTATTTTATCTCCTATTTTTAAATCTTTAATTTCATCTTCTACTGCTGTTGCTTTAACTACTTCATTATTTGATAAAATCTCTAAAATATATAAAATATCACTTTTTTTAATACTTAAAATTTCTCCAACAATTTTAAATTTACCACTTATATTTTGGTTTGAAAATAGTTCATTTGGTGTTCCATCTTCTTCTATTTCCCCTAAATTAATTTTAAAAACTCTATTTGATAATTTGAAAACTTCACTTATATCATGGCTTACCAAAATAGAAGTTATATTAAATTTTTGATGAATTAAAGATAGTTCATCTTGAAGTTTTAATCTCATAGTTGTATCTAAAGCAGAAAGTGGTTCATCAAGAAGTAATATTTTTGGATTTGTCATAAGAGTTCTTGCAAGTGCAACTCTTTGTTTTTGACCTCCACTTAAGAGTTCTGGTTTCATATTTGAAAGATTTTTTATCTCCATAATCTCTAAAATTTCATCAACTTTTTTTATTTCATTTTTGTTTTTTAATGCAAATTCTAGATTTTTTTTAACACTCATATTTGGGAAAAGTGCATAATCTTGAAATACAAAACCAACATCTCTTTTTTGAGGTGCAAGATTTATTTTTTTTGAACTATCAAACCAAATCTCTTTATCTACAACTATTTTTCCACTCTTTGGAGTTTCTAATCCTGCTAAAATTCTCAAAAGTGTAGTTTTTCCGCTTCCACTCTTTCCAAAAAGTGTTAAAAAATCACCTTTGTTTATCTTTTTGTTTACTTTTAAATTTATTATTCCATCGGCTGTATAAAGAGGTTTTATAATATCTATCTCTATCATTTTATAAACTCACTTTTTAACATTTTTTTATTTATCATATAAACGAAAAGTAAAATAACAAAAGAGATAATAAACAAAGTAAAAGCATATTGATTTGCTAAATCATAATTTAAAGCTTCAACTTCATCATATATTGCAATACTTGCAAGTTTTGTTTCACCTGCGATATTTCCACCAATCATCAAAACAACCCCAAATTCACCAACTGTATGTGCAAAACTTATAACTATTCCTGTAAGTAAAGATGGTTTTATATTTGGTAATAAAACATATAATAAAGTCTCTAATCTACTTTTACCTAAAATAAAAGATGCCTCTTTTAAAGATTTACTTAGACTTGAAAAACCACTTTGAATAGGATGAACCATAAAAGGTAAACTAAAAATAACAGAAGCAATAATTAATCCTTCAAAACTAAAAACAAGCCTTAAATCAAAAGTCTCTTCAAGCCAAGAACCAAAACTATTTTTTGGACTAAATGCTAAAAGCAGATAAAAACCCAAAACAGAAGGTGGCAAAACCAAAGGCATTGAAACTAAAGTTTCAATAACTGGCTTTAATTTTGATTTTGTTTGTGATAAAAAATAGCCCAAAGGGATACCTATAAATAAAAGAATTAAAGTTGTAACTCCTGCTAATTCAAAGGTTAATTTCATAGTTTGAAAAAATGAATCTTCCATTTTAAGCCTTTTGAATAGTTATTTCATTTGATTTTACAAACCACATAAACTCTTCATCTTCTTTACAATTTAAATCTAATAAAGCATTTTTAGTAATTATTGAAACTATTTTATCTCCATAAAAATCAAAAGAGATTGAAGATAAAATTTCGCCATTTTTAATATCAGTAATTTTACAAATAAAGGCATTTCTAGCACTTACTTTTGAAAAAACAGTAGCTATCATAACTTCTGTCTCTTTAAATAAAATATTTATTTTTTCACCTAATTTATAAGTTTCATTTGATGATAGGATTAAAGAGGTAAAAATTTTACCTTTGACATCTATAGAAATTTGTACTATATCATCACAGCTTTTTATCTCTTTTATAAATCCTGTTAATTTATTCATTTTACAAATCCGTATTTTTTCATAATTTCATTAGCATTTGATGTTTCCATAAAATCATAAAACTTTTGACTTAACTCTTTTTTTGAACCAATTTTTGTAATACCATAGCCTTGTTCCAAAGGCTTATGTAGTTTATTATCTATTAAGTAATAAGAATTAAATTCACCATTTGCAATATTAGGAGCAAGAGCTAAAGATAGAGCAATAACTCCAATATCAGCACCACCACTTTCAATAAAAGCAACTGTTTGAGATATATTTTCTCCTAAAACAAATTTCGATTTTAAAGTATCATAAATATTTAAAGATTCCATAGCCTGTTTTGCTTTTTCACCATAAGGAGCATGTGTTGGATTTGCGATTGCAATTTTTTTAACCCAAGGCTCTTTTAAATTTTCAAAACCTTTTGATGAATCAAAATTTTTATGATTACTCCAAATTACAACTCTTCCTAAAGCATACATTTTTGGTTTAGAAGTTACATCCCCTTGTTTATAAAGTTTTTCAATAAAATCCATATTTGCACTAAAAAATATATCAAAAGGAGCACCATTTTCTATTTGATGCATACCTTTTCCAGAACTTCCATAAATCATCTCGATTTCATCATTTTTATTCTCTTTTAAAAACTCTTTTTTTATATCATCTAAAGCAAATTTTAAATCACTAGCTGCAAAAATAGTTATCTTATCTGCAAATATGCTTGAACATAAAAATGTAAGTGCCAAAACAATTTTTTTCATAATTT
>CAYQFC010000165.1:0-2778 GCA_964416585.1 uncultured Aliarcobacter sp. | reverse complement strand
AAGGTAAGAGGAGAAGGAACACACCAAAAAACTCCAATTATTATGATTACAACAGAAGGTGGAAAGAGCGAAGTTATTACAGCTTTAAAGGCAGGAGTTAATAACTATATTGTTAAACCTTTTAGCGCAGAAGTTCTAAAAGAGAAGCTTGATGGGGTTTTAAAAAAATAATTAAGGTTTTATTATGAGTATGAGTCAAGAAGAGATAGAAGCTTTGATGAATGGTTTGGATATAGCAGATGATGTAAAATCTGAACCCGAACTAGTAGAGATTGAAGAACCTATAAAAGTTGATACCAAAGAGATAGAAGAGCTTATTTCTCAAACAAAAGAGCTTGATAGTCCAATTGAAGAAAATAGAGTTTTAACAAATACGAATGAGATTGAAAATCTTTTAAAAGATATAGAATCATCTAATCCAATTGAAGAAAAAGAACTTGATATTGATGAGTTTACAAAAGATATAAACCTTGAAAACTCTTTTGAGGATAGCTCTTTTGAAGATAGTTATCAAGATAGCTCAATTAACGAAGAGGATATTGTGAAAAATTGGACATCATCTAAAATTAATGAAGGAATTATTCCAACTCCTGCTCAAAGTGATACAAAAGTTGTTAGTCAATTAACTCAAGTAGCAAATGACTCTGAGGAGAAAGTTTCAAAGATTTTTGATGTTTTAAGCTTAGCTTTGGATAATAATAGTTTAATTAGAAATAGTTTTAAAGAGTGTGAAAAAACTATAAATTCTCAAATTTCTTTACTAAATAATTTAAGTCAAAAGTTTCCAAATATAAAACTTTTTAACGAACACTTAGAAGAGATGAACAAAATGAACTCATCTGTAAAAAGCATAACAAATGTATTAAATGATGAAGATAACTCTATTTTTCAAGCAATGGAATTGATGCAATTTAACGATATAAATAGACAAAAAATAGAGAGAGTTATGTTTGTAATTAGAAAACTATCTTTATATTTAAATAATCTTTTTGAAGATGATGATACTTCAAAAAATATAGCTATTGCAAAGCATATTCATGGAGATGAAAATGATGATTTAGCTGGAGATGATTTGGATAAATTAATAGAAGAGTTTTCAAAAAAATAGTAGGAGAATACGATGAATCAAGGTGTTTACCCATTAGCTGCTTCAATGATTAACCAAATAAATAGGCTTGATCAAATAAGTAATAATTTAGCAAATACAAATACATATGGATTTAAGCAAGAGGGAACTACTGAGACCACATTTAATTATTATTTGGAAAGAGTGCAAGAGAAAAATGAAGCTCCTACAAAGATAAATATTGTAACAAATAATATTCCAAAGATTGATTCAAAATATATAAATGGTGAAATGGGACCAATTATTATGACGGGAAATACTTTGGATTTTGCACTAAACTCTCCTGATACTTTTTTTAAAATCCAAAATGAAAAAGGTGATATTGTCTATACAAGAGATGGAGCCTTTAAGAACCTTGATGGTTTCTTGGTTGATGGAAATGGGAATAGTGTTTTAAATCAAGATAATGAGCCTATTGTTATTGAAGATGGTTTTACTGCACAAATTGGAGTTACTAGAACTCCTTATACTAATCTTGAAAAAATAGGAAATAATACATATTTGCCAAAAGCGCAAAATGAATTAGAAGTTATTGAGAACAATGATAATATGATTGTTCAAGGGGCTGTTGAGAGTTCAAATGTAAATTCTGTTTCTGCTATGGTTGAATTAATAGATGCTCATAGAAGATTTGATCAATCTCAAAGAGCTATGAAAAGTATAGATGAAATAAATGCATCGGTAATTGATAAAATTGGGGGAAATAGTAGATAATGCACGCAAGTAATGTATCAAGTAAGCTTTTTGAACAGTTGAATTTTAGGGCAGAAAGACAAAAAGTAATATCAAGCAATATAGCAAATATAAATACTCCAAACTATAAAACAAAAGAGTTGGTTTTTGATGATGAATTAAATTTAGCTATGAAGAACTCTTTGCAAATGAATCAAACAAACACTAAGCATATGAAAAATATTGATTTGGCCTCAACTCTATCAAATCCAAGGGTGATGGAAGTGCAAGGTTTACAAGAACAAAATGATGGAAATAATGTAAATTTAGATTCACAAATTAGTGAGCAATCTAAAAATAAAGTTATACTTGATGCAATACAAACAGCAATTAAAAGAGATTCAAGACTATTTAGAAATATGATAGAGTCTTCTAATAAAGTATAATCAGGATAGTTATGGATCAATTATTAAAATTTGTAAACAATTTAAATACTGCACAAAGAGCCGTAATTATTGGTGGATTTTCTATACTTTTTATAGTATTAATTGGATTTTTGGTTTATTCAAATATAAAAGCAGAAGATAAAAAACTAAACTATACAATAGCTTCAAATCTTACAAAATCTCAAGTAATGTTGGCAAGTGAAGAGTTAGAAGCTGCAGGAATACAGTTTTCGGTTATTGGAAGTGGAAATAACTTAACACTTAAAACTTCAAAAGAGTTTGTAAATATTGCAAAAATAAAATTAGTAACAAGTGAAGCAGCTACAAGTAAGCATGTTGGTTGGGAAATTTTTGAGAAATCATCGCTTGGAACTACAAATTTTGAAAATAAAGTAAAATATTTAAGAGCCCTAGAAGGTGAACTTAGTCGTTCTTTGGAGGCTTTGAACGGCGTTTTAAAAGCTAGTGTAAAAATAGCTATTCCAAAAGATACTATTTTTACAGAAAAAAAAGGTCAAACAACAGCTTCTGCTA